>NZ_JBFUIX010000184.1:0-5652 GCF_056401635.1 Paenibacillus sp. P4_E11
CTCTTGTTTCATTACTCTTTCCTCCTCGTATAAGCAGTCGACATACTTTTCTTTATTCCATTGTATAATAACGAGTGATTTGAAGTCAGTGACATTTGATACAGACTGGGTTCGGAAACGGACTACCGGATTACGCGTGAGCAGATGGCTCTGATAATGAAGTGCGCAATAGGCATTCTGCCGAGCTCCTCCGGAAGTACAACTGTTGTCGGACGAGAAGAACATAGCACGCTTCAAACCCGCATAGCTTACGGGTTTTTGTTTTCATTCGGACAAGTTCTTGTCGCGGACGAACGACCCCTTTTGTGGACGTGCGACAAGAACTTGACCCTTTTACCGAAGTGAGGTAGCTAAGGTAACGGGCAGGTTAATTCCATTGTAATTCGCTGGATATTTCGATAAAATCAAATTAGTAATTATTTTCCATTTATTTACCGCGTTAACGGGCAGATTCGTGTAACAAACTTAAATCTATATGTTAAAATAAGCAAACTAATATTGTAGAAATTGACAAAATGAAGCAGATACTGAGGAATACTATCCTAATGGATGCTTCAAGGAAAGAGAACGATGCAGAACATACATGGCATATGGCTGTAGGTGCAATGGTATTGTCCGAATATGCCAATGAGAGTAATTTGGATATGTTAAAGGTTTTTAAGATGATTTTGCTCCATGACATCGTTGAAATTGATGCTGGAGATACATTTGCTTATGGTAATGTCAGCTTGCTGGAAAAAGCCGAAAAAGAAAAGAAAGCCGCAGATAGAATATTTGGATTATTACCACATGACCAAGCAAATCAATTAAAGAAGATCTGGAATGAATATGAGGATGCAGAGACACCTGAGGCAAAATTTGCGCAAGCTATGGATAGTTTTATGCCTATCCTTCATAACTATAAAACCAATGGTTTACAATGGCAAAGGTTGGGTGTCACAAGAGAGAAAGTATTAACAAGAAATAGAAGAATTGAGAGCGGCTCCAGATTCCTGTGGAGTTATATTGAAGGTATTGTTAATGATGCGGTTGAAAAGGGCTTTTTGAAGCCTTAGTATACCCTTTCCCCAATTTAACTAAAAGAGTGCAAGGGCATTATTATCAACAATGAAGGCTGCCCAACATGCAATATCATGCTCTCAAGAGTAGAGGACTAGACCCCATAAGAATTTTGTACGATCATGGTATTAGGATAACGATTAATTCCTTTTGATCAAAGTGTATCGCAGGAATTTTTCAATCTGTACCATGCAGGATTGTTTAGTGCAGAGGAACTAAATGAAATTAGGGAAAATGTTTTCTAAGTTCGTTCCGCAAACGGGAACGATAGCTCAATAAACACCCAGGACGAGGCTGTTGGCACGATCGGCAGCCTTCATCTCGTTAAGGGTGATAATGCAAGGAAATATTTCAGGCACCAAGTACCAATTGGATTTAATAGATCAGGCAACAGTGTGGGGAATGTTATAGGTCTTTTTGCAATAAATGGATTACAATTCGTGAAAGTTTTACTTGACAAGATGAAGGGATTTATGCAAAGTTACTGATGTTGAACAGGTTAAAAAGCGCGAAGCGAGGAAAAGGTGAATCACTCTGAAAGCGAATCGGATGGAAGCATTCAGCGATGGCGTGCTCGCAATTATCATTACGATTATGGTGTTGGAATTTAAAGTGCCGGAAGGCCATGGCTGGTATGCGCTGATCGAACTCGGCCCAAAGATTCTTAGCTACATTTTCAGTTTCGTATATATCGGCATCTACTGGAACAATCATCATCATCTACTGCACATGATTCGAACAATGAACGGGCGGTTGATGTGGCTCAATTTGCTGCTTCTCTTCTGGTTATCCCTTGTGCCGTTCACGACCGCTTGGATGGGGGAAAGCCATTTTGCAGCTACTCCAACGGCGCTGTACGGTATTATTCTACTACTCGCGGCGCTCTCGTACTGGCTACTTCAGCGCGCGATTATTAACCAACATTCAGGCGATTCCTCTTTCGTCGTAACGATGGGTAAAGACTGGAAGGGGAAATTATCTCCCTTACTTTACATGATCGCGGCCTTGACCGCATATGTGAGTCCTTGGATATCCGGCTTCTTTTTTGTACTTGTTGCCGTGATTTGGTTCATGCCGGATAAGCGAATCGAGCAATCACTGCGAGGCCACTAAGAAATGCTCTTCGATTCTCTCGTGCAGGCGGGTTTCGAAGAGCTTTTTTCTGCAGTTGACCAGTTCTGGCCCTCATACACTGGTGTTATTTATCTAAAAAGCCGAGAAGACTCCGACCTCTATAGGTGGCGAGATGAATCGGCGGTTTTGTAATGATGGGAACATATGTGCTATAATGGATTGACGATCCATTCCAAGGGAGATGGAATTTGCCATGGTACCCATTGTTCAGGATACTCCTCCAACCCTTCGACATAAGGCCTACAAATATCGAATCTATCCCAACGACCGACAACAACAACTCATCCATAAGATGTTTGGGTGTTGTCGCTTTGTATTCAATCATTTTCTGGAGAAATGGAACACCGCTTACGAAGAAGCCCACAGAGGCTTATCCTACAATACCTGCGCGACACAACTTCCCGCTTTGAAACAAACATTTGATTGGCTGAAGGAAGTGGATAGCATTGCTTTACAGTCCGCTGTGCGCAACCTAGCGGATAGCTTTGATCGTTTCTTTCAGAAGCAAAATGAGGCGCCACGGTTCAAGAGTCGAAAGAATCTAGTGCAATCGTACACAACGAAATTTACCAACCATAACATTGCCATTGAAAGCAATCAGAYCAGACTGCCTAAGCTGGGTTGGATTCGATTTGCGAAATCGAGAGAATTGGAAGGGCGCATTCTGTCGGCTACCGTTCGTCGTAACGCGGCGGGCAAATACTTTGTTTCCGTGGTTTGCGAAGTGGCCGTAGAGCCTTTGTCACAGATCGAGAAAAGGATTGGTATCGATCTAGGCCTTAAGGAGTTTGCAGTTTGCTCGGATGGCCAGCGATTCGCGAATCCGAAGTTTCTACGTCAATACGAAGAGAAGTTGGCGTTGTGGCAACGTCGCTTATCGCGACGGACTCAAGGCGGCTCGAATTGGAAGAAGGCCAAACAACAAGTAGCACGCATTCATGAGACAATCGTGAACAGCCGTACCGACTTCTTGCACAAGTTGTCGACCAAGTTGGTTCGTGAGAATCAAACGATCTGCTTGGAAAACTTGCAAGTGGTCAATATGCTGAAGAACCACAAGCTGGCGAAGTCGATAGCCGACGCCTCTTGGGGAGAGTTTGATCGGCAGATCCGCTACAAATCGGCGTGGTATGGGCGCACGGTGAACTATGCGGATACCTTTGCCCCGACGAGTCAAGCCTGTCATGTGTGCGGTGCGATCGATCGAGAGGTCAAGCAACTTCATGTGCGACAGTGGACGTGTCAGGTGTGTCATACGATCCATGATCGGGATGAGAATGCCGCTCATAATATAGCGAGAATGGCTATATAAACCACGCATTGTTGTAAACGCTGGATCGGTCTACCCAACTGTGGGAACCACAGAGATCGCTTGGCTGACTTCCTTTCGGTAGATGGGATTACCCAAGAATCCCCCACTTCTACAAGTGGTGGGAGTGTTCAAGTACCCAAGTTCTTGACATTGGGCGATGACAAGAACCTTGTGACAAGAACATTATGACATTCCGACGACGATAGTCCGAAAGGGAGCTCTATGTCTGGTTAGCTGTGGATGCCGACTGTATCGGGCACAGGTTGCCGAGGAGTGGTTGATCTAAGGACGCACATGGGCAGTGAGTGTAATCAGTAGCGTGTTAAGCTAAAGAGCAGAAATGCGGTAAACGCTGCGTAACATTTAAACAATCGGGTATGATCGTTACTGCAAGAACAAAAGGAATCTGAAGCTTTTCGGCAATCTGGAGTGCTTTTTTATATTTTGCAGCCGCTTCATCATTTTCTTATCAAAAAGAGGCTTTACAACTACTTGAAGCAATTCGTGACACTCGATTTCATCATTTATACGAGAAAACCGAACCATTCCGCCATTTTGCTTTTTACGTTGCATGCCGTTCATTTGCCCCTAGTGGTATAGATCGGGACGAGAAAATAGCTGTATGTGCTACGTTCTTGGCTGTAGCAAACATCGATAGGGCAATCGATTGGTATGGTGAAATATTTGGGCTCACCCAAACCCCTACCGACAGGCAGCATACTTAATTAGAACGGAACTTCATCTTGAACCCCCTCAAGAACAACCCTACTATGTAAGTAGTATGAAGTTCGTAACAAACAGGGGGGATTTCTAATGTCAGAACCAATAGATGTGAACAGTATTATCCAAAATCTTCATGACCAAATCATAATTGATCATGCTACTACAGCGACTGTAAATAAGTCGGGATCTACGGATGGGCTTGTTTATATTCTTTCCGAGCATAATGAAGCGAAAAATGTGTTGAAATTTGACCGTCCGCAACAAATTACCTTGGCTGAACAATTTCTTCATACGTATCGGCACATTCGACTTTTACCTAATATCCTCTACACCGATCCTGCAAAAACATTTATCGTGTATGCCTATATTCGAGGCACCACTCATTATAATCGCGGGTTGAAGAAACACTGGTTGACCACGCTAGTACAAGAGTTCTTCAATCATTACGAGAAATCGGAGCAGACTAATATCTGGGGAAGGCTGGAAAGGCCGATTCAATCTTGGCATGAATGGAACAATCGGAGCCTAGAGGATTCGAGAACGAGTTGGGGGAGCCTTCTTTCAGCTGAGGACTATAGCAGAGTGCAATCCATTGTTGAAAATATATCGAAGAGGGAGGAGCATGGGGCCAAATATTTGCTGCATGGAGACACAGGTGTTCATAATTTCGTTTATCATGAACGCTCACTAGTGGGTGTGATCGACCCTTCACCGATGATTGGTCCGATGCTCTATGATTTTACTTATGCTTTTTGCTCGTCCCCAGACGACTTGAACCTAGAAACATTGCTAGCAACATTCGACTTACTCCAGCATGATCCTATAGAGAGATCAGATCTGATTGAAGCCGTATTTTTTCAACTATACTGCCGTATTTCGATCTGTATCCGAGCCCATCCTCATGATCTAGAAGAGTACTTAATAGCTTGGGAATACTGGAAAGGCCTAATCGGGAGGTGAAGATAGGTGCTTATTTAATCGGAGGGGCATAGCAAGTGGAATACCAGAATTCGGGGTTTCTCCAACAGAAGGTGACGCTATAACCGGACAACGGTTGTGGAAAGTAGTTAACCCTCTGCTGACGGCCATGGTTGAGAATGAAATCGATTACACCATAGAAGGCGTGCAGTTAGTACCGAGTTACGTGTCACAATTCGAACAGAGGTATACAGGGAAAGTGAAATCATGTTTCATTGGCCTGGCCGAGATAGATGTAAAGAACCGTGCAGAAGAAAAGAAATATTACTCCAGTCTGACAGAAAATGATGGGATGAAACGGACTCAATCGTATCTTATTTCACGGATAGAAGATCGTAAACCCATGCAGGAGGTGCGGCTATGTTCGATCAATCACCGTTTCAATGCCGCGTGGAATGGGGGCAGAGAGGCGCTAGAGAAGCGGCGGAGCGAGGAGACGTCATCAT
>NZ_JBFUIX010000185.1:0-5632 GCF_056401635.1 Paenibacillus sp. P4_E11
GGGCATGTTGACGTAATCTAATAGTATCATCGTTATTAGAGCTTGAAATTAATAATAGCTTTGAAGCTCCACCGAATGCTTGATCAAGAGTTTCAGGTTTATCGTAGTCACACAGACGTACTTCAATTCCTAGCTCAAGAAATTGTTTGGCTTTCTCAAGGTGGCGAACACAGGCAACAATTTGATCCGCCGAGACTTTCTCAAGGAGTTGCTTGATGATTAAACTTCCTAATTGACCATTGGCCCCCGTAATGACGATCGACATCGAATTTCATCCTTCCTATTGGCGCGGTTTTAGTTAAGAACTTAACCAAATGATTAAAAAAAATGTTACGTTCTTCGTAGTTTATTTAATAAATCAAGGAGTTGTTTCAATTCATGCTCTTCCAACACTTTCATTCTTTCGGCAATCCTTTGACGATTTTCAGGTAAGTTGTTCAACAGGAGGCCCTGACCTTCACTTGTTATTGAAATTATCGTTTTTCTACCGTCCTTTGGATGGTTTGCCCTACGAATTAATCCGTCATTTTCTAATGGGATCAGCAAAAGACTGATATTCGGTTTCGTAACGCCAATTTTCTTGGCTAGCACCGAGGGTAGTATGGTGCCCCCTTCCTTCATAATTTCAACCAATATTCGAATTMTAGCACCATTCAATCCTTTAGATTGCCAATATCTTTCCGATACGTCGACTAAATTGGCCGTTACTTCAACTAGAGAAAAAAAAGCAAGCGAATGTAGCGGTAAATCATGTACGTATTCTTGCAAGTCTTTCATAAAGTCACCACCATAAAGTAGTTAAGCACTTAACTTAATTTACTGCATGTATGAACCCTTTGTCAAATCCAAATACCCAAGGTATACCTTAGCACCACGTGTATGGAATTCGGAAAATAGAATTCCACCTAAAAAAAAGCAGCCCCAACTTGATAAGGGGCTGCTTAGTTCTTGTCACAAGTAGATACCTATCATTTCCGGAGTCGGCGTCTTCTCGTGTTCCAAAACTTGATCCATACGTCGCTATTATCATCTCGAAACAGGTGGATTCCTACGAATTTAAAAGGTGTCCAAATTTCACTGAAATAGTAGTGGGGCATATATTCCGTCCTTCAATTACTTAATCTTCAGTGCTAACATGTTCAGCAGAATCGTTACAGCCTCAGCTCTTGTAGCATGATCTTGAGGAGCGAATTGGTTATCGCCTTTCCCTTGCACAATGCCATCTCGCTTCACATATGCTACGCTGGCTTTCGCCCACGCCGGAATATCCTTGTCGTCCGCGAAGTCGGTTGCGGCATTCGCTTCGCTAGACTGACCCAAAGCCCTCGCAACCATTACTGCCATCTCAGCGCGTGTAATTTGTGCATCCGGACCGAAACTGCCGTTCTCATAGCCATTAATAATGCCTGCCTGTACCGCTTGTGCGACTGCTTTTTGCGCCCAAGCACCGATCTTGACATTATCCGTGAATGTCAGTGCCCCTGCTTCACCTTTCGGCTTCAACGTGTTCATCAGCATGACGGCAAATTCCGCACGTGTCACGGTTTGATTCGGCTTGAATGTACCGTCCGGATAACCCGTAACGATTCCGCCGCTTACCGCTTGCTTAATGTTCGCCTCAGCCCAGTGTCCGGCAATATCGCTGAAATTCAGATTCGGCTTTACTGGCACTTCTGCAGCTTGACCTACAACGAATACCGCATATTTAGTAAAATGATCTACCTGTACAGTGATGGTATCCGCGTTTACTTTACCGCCGGGAACTTCCACCCAACCTTTCTTCGCTTCGTCATAATAGAATACAGTTGCTCTCTGGTCGCCACTTAATTTCGTCGGGTCGAATGAAAAGGTTAGTGTGACCGGCTTACTGAAGTTCTCCGTGAAGTTTTTCAAAATCTCGAAGATTGGGCTGGCTAGAACGTCTTTATTCGTTAGAAGCGGCCCCGTATTCAACACTTTGTCTATCGTTAATTTCAGCTCTTTGCTCGTAGCACCGGCTGGAATCGTGATCGTGACCTCTTTCTTCAAACTAACCTCGCCTGGTCTACCTACAGGAAGCGTCAGTGTACCATCTGTAGAGGTAACTATGCTATTGGTTGGTGTAGTTGAACCGCCACCACCGCTGGAACTTTCCGGTGCAGCGCGGGTAACGGTAACGGTATACGTCTTCGTTAGGCCGTTCTGTGCGGTCACGACGATGGTAATGAGGTTGCTTCCCACATTCAGGCTGATAGCCCCACTCGCTTGACCGCTTGTTACGGAGATTCCATTCACCGTCATTGTAGCGTTGCTATCATATACACTCCCTGTTACGGTAAGGCTCGCTATTCCATTAGCCACACTGGACGTGTATCCAATAGTTCCAGATGCAAAGGCAGGGCTTAGCGCACCGCTCGACAGCATCAATCCGCTCAAGTCTGCGTTGCTACTTGCTGCAGGAGATCTGGTCACGTTTACGGTGTATATGTTGCTCGTACCGTTCTGTGCCATCACTGTAATCTGAATCGGATTAACGCCCATATTTAAATTTGCATTATAGGAATACACATTGCCCGTTACAGTATTGTAAACCGCACCTGTAACCGATAGTATTTGGTTTGAATCTGCTTTTGTCAAAGAAAGATTGAGACTTGAAACAGAGTTCGTTACGTCTACCGTATAGTTCAAATTCGATGACGAAAACTCAGGTGTTAATGTTGCTTGATCCACAGCCAAGCTAGACAGCAGCGCATTAGCACTTAGTGGTGCATTCACCGTCACGGTATACGTGACCTTCGTCGTTCCATCCTGTGCTGTAACAATGACCTTCTTGCCTGTTGCCAAAGCTGTAGCTACGGTTGTTCCATCTTCCTCGTAAACTTCAAACCTTGCATTCGTTGCTTGCGTGATCGCTTCCTTAAATGCGGCTAACGTTGTTCCGTTTGGAATGTCCGTAATGGTTTCATTCGCTGTTCCACCTGCGCTTACGGTTCCTATGGTCGAGGTCAACGTTGCTGCAGAACTCCCTGGCTTGATGTCCGCTAGACCGACCGTCAATGTTTGGCCGATTGATGCAGGCTGTAAGGCGGTTGCTTGTATACGTACCGAGATCGTATCTCCAGCATTTACGCTAATATTATCAACATAAGTACCTGTGATTGGTAGATACACAGCACCGTTAACCGAGTACTCCATCGCACTCGTCACACCGCTTAGCTTCGTTGTTCCTACGTTTGTTCCAGCTGCTAGTACCGCTGTAGTCGGTGCGGCTGCCGGTTCGATGTCAGCAAGACCGACCGTCAATGTTTGATCGATTGATGCAGGCTGCTGCGCGGTTGCTTGTACACGAACCGAGATCGTATCTCCCGCATTTACGCTAATATTATCAACAAAAGTACCTGTGATCGGATTGTAACTGCCACTATTCACCTTGTACTCCATCGCACTCGTTACGCCSGTTAACTTCGTYGTTCCCGCRTTGGTTCCWACGGCCAATGCCGCTGTTGGTCCTGCTGGTGGTTGAATACCCGCTAGACCGACCGTCAACRTCTGGTCGTWTGATGCAGGCTGTAAGGCGGTTGCTTTTACACGTACCGAGATCGTATCTCCAGCATTTACGCTAATATTATYAACAAAAATATCTGTGATCGTAATGTAACTKCCACTATTCACCTTGTACTCCATCGTACTTGTCACACCGCTTAACTTCGTTGTTCCCGCGTTGGTTCCAACGGCCAATGCCGCTGTTGTCGGCGCTGCTGATGGCGTGATGTCCGTTAGACCTACTGTCAACGTTTGGTTGTTTGATCTAGGTTGCTGCGCGGTTGCCGCTACACGTACCGAGATCGTATCTCCAGCATCTACGCTAATATTATCAACATAAGTAATACCTGTGACCGTATTGTAACTGCCACTATTCACCTTGTACTCCATCGCATTCGTCACACCGGTTAACCTGGTTGTTCCTACGATTGTTCCAACGACCAATGCCGCTGTTGGTACGGCTGTCGGTGTGATGTCCGTTGTACCCCATAATTGAGGGTATTGACCTGTAAGCATATACCAATCCAAGCTGAAATCCCAATTGGTATAAGTGCTTTCCAGCTTCATCTCACTAGATGATCTGCCATCCCCTTTTCCTGTATCTGATTGACCTGTTGTTTCGCTGTTGTAGAAGCTGTTACTGATCCCATTATAATAGTCGTGACCAACTAAGCCGCCTGCATACGTAGATCCACTCACATTTCCTGTCGCGTAGCTGTTGCTGATTGATCCTTGATGAAGACCAACTAAGCCGCCTAAATACATAGATCCACTCACATTTCCTGTCGCGTAGCTGTTGCTGATTGTCCCTGAATTTTGACCAACCAAGCCGCCTACAAAAGCAAATCCATTCACATTTCCTGTAGTGTGGCTGTTGCTTATTGTTCCTTGATTATAGCCAACCAAGCCGCCTGCATTTTGATATCCGCTCACACTTCCTGTGCCTGCTGTAGTATAGCTGTTTCTGATTGTTCCTTTATTAAAGCCAACCAAGCCGCCTACATAATATTGACCTTGAACATGAATATCTTCAAGTTTGATATTGTTAATCACACTATTCGCATTCGCTGCTCCGAAAAGTCCAATATTGTCACTACCTGGTCTATTAATCGTTAGATGCGTAATTTTATAACCATTGCCGTCCATATTTCCTTGAAATCCTGCTGAATCATCCCCTATCGGCGACCAGCCTTCGTTGGCGGCATAAGGACTTAAATCAATATTTGCTGTCAATTTGAAAGACTTATCTAAAAAATCCCTAACATCATTAAGCTGATCAGCGGTTGTAATCAGATAAGGATCCATTAATGTACCTGCTCCTGTTCCTGTATACAACTTGTCCACGTACTGGCTTACTCCCGCATCTTCATAATTGGGGACCGTTACCGTGATCGTATGATTGCCTTTTGCCAGCACTCCGGCAGCTATCGTGATCTTCCCGGGCACGACTGTGTAATCCGTACCTGGAGACAGCAGGGTCGCTCCGTCCTTCACCGCCGTGATCGCTAAGCGCCATACCAAGTCGTCCGTAAACGTAATCTCAATTGGATTCACGGTGAGGTTACCTGTTGTGTCCGCTGTTAAAACAGGYGAGGGAAGTAGCTTGACTGTCTGCCTTACTCCCGTAACCTCATAACCGGATGCCGTTACCTCGATCGTATGATTCCCTTTTGCCAGCACTCCGGCTTTTATTGTGATTTTTCCGGGATCAACTGTGTAATCCGTTCCTGGAATCAGCAGGGTCGCACCGTCCTTCACCGCCGTGATCGCTACGCGCCATACCGAATCGTCCATGAACGTAATCTCAGTGTCATTCACGATATAGTTATTTGTCGTGTCCGCTGTTAAAACAGGTGTGGGAAGCCCTTTGATGTCCGATTGACCGACCGTCACTGTTTTTACATGGGATGCCGTACGGACGGAGATCGTATCTCCCGCTTGTACAGCAATATTATCGCGAGAAGTACCCGCGATCGGAGTATAAGTACCCCCGTTAAGCGAATATTCCATATCACTTGAAACACGGTTCAACTTCGTCGTTCCAACGTTGGTTCCTTTTGCCAATGTAAAAGCCCATAATTGAGGGTATTGACCCGGAAGCATGTACCAC
>NZ_JBFUIX010000186.1:0-5598 GCF_056401635.1 Paenibacillus sp. P4_E11
ATGTAACCGAGATTTAACTGTTCCTTCCGTAACCCCTAATAAATGAGCGATCTCTACCATTTTCATATCATATTTGGCATCCAACAAAATCACTTCCCTTAACTTAGGGGACAACTGAAAGACTGCCTGCCAAACATGGTTAGACGATTCTCTCTCAATGAAAGTGTCCTCCGCAGAAATCGAAGATTTCCTTGAAATGATGGTATCCATGAGAACCACTTTGCGAATGAAGGCTGTATTCCGGTGGTTGATGCTCGTGTTTCGCGTGATCTTGAGGATCCAGGTTTTCACAGATGACTCGCCTCTGAATGATGCGACATTCCGATAAATTTGCACAAATACGTCTTGAACAATGTCATCTGTTGTGAATCTATTCTTGGTTAGAACGTAGGCGTAATTCCACACCATCTGCCCATATTTTTTCATTAGGTTATCAAAAACATCGTGGTCCATGTGCGTAATATATCGTAAGTACTCCGATTCCATGGTCTTCACCTCATTATCAATAGACAAGAGGGAAGTGAAAAAGGTTCCCTTCACTATTAAAATAAAGCTCCTCAAGAACGACTGTCACTTCTCTCTTCCCAAAAGCTTCAGGATATCAGGGCCTAGTGCAGGAAGCAATGACGAAAACCCGATTCGGGTGCGAATCAGGTCAGGTTGTATGAATTCATTGAGCCAGGTCGATGGCCGAAGATTTGAACGGCTTTTCAACAGCCCGATCCGATAGGCGAGTTATTACCTGTTGGCTTCTAATTGGCTGATCCGATCATTTACTTTAATCGTGACTGGCATGCCGGACTCGGCCGAATCGGCAGCCGCAATGGCGATGGCCGCGCTGTCTCTCGCCCCCTGAATTCCGGGCATGGCAGGCTGGCCCTTCTTCACCAGTTCCACGAATTTCTGCACGATTGCGTCATCGCCACCGCCATGTGAGCCTGGCCTGCGATCGGGGTAATAAGTTTCCACCTCCGTGGAGTGTCGCTTCATGACCGTGATTTTGAAATCTTGCTCGTTATTGTAAAAGGCAGTCAACTTGCCGCCAGTTCCAATGAACATGAATTCCCTTGAATATTCTGGTGTGAAGTGACACTCCATATAGGAAATTCGTGCACCGTTATCGTAATCGATCAGAACGAGGCCGTTATCGTGGGTATCGATTTCCTCAGCGTATACGCACAAATCGTCCTTGAGCAGGACGTTGCCATAATCCATTTTCAACCCTTTCTCATTGTCAACGTAGTAGTCACAGTTCGCCTTTTCTTTGCAATCTCGGCATCTTTTGTCATTGTCCTGCTCGCCGCCGAACACATCCAGTCCGCTGGAGCAGTATACTTTCACGGGAGACGCATCGACAACCCAGTTTGTAATATCTAGAGAGTGGGTTCCCTTCTCTAGAATAAGACTTTTGACAAACTCTTTGCGCCTTCTCGCTCCGTGGTAGTAGTAATCGCCCCCTACGGAAACGTTGTCCACGACGGAGCCAATCTTGATCGCTCCGATTGCTCCGGACGCGACGATGGCCTTCATATCTTCCACAAGGGTGCAGTACCTTAACTCCAGCCCGACCATGCACACGCGCCCTGCGTCGATGGCTGCTTCAATGATCCGGTCGCAATCCTCGATCGTCTGCGCCATGGGCTTTTCCAAGTACACATGTTTGCCGGCCTTTAATGCGGCGAGTGCATGCTCAGCATGTACATGGTCGTTGCTGCAAATGACAACCGCATCCAATCCAGGAACCTGCAAAAACTCGTCCAGAACAGTTGAAGCTGGAAGATCGCCTAACTTCTGTCTGGCGACTTCTAGACTTTCTTCCTGGATGTCGCAGAGGGCAACGATTTCGCATTCCGGATGGCGGCCGAAATAGCTGCCTCCAAAATGAATGCCCCGCTTTCCGGTGCCTAATATCCCAATTCCGATCTTGTTCGCAATTCTTGTTTGTGTCATTTTACAGGTCTCCCCTTTAAGAAGAATGAAATCGGATTAACGATCTTACCAGTGTATCGCATACCACCATCCTAATCGAAGCATGACAAATTCCGCTATATACTCGATTGCGCACTATTGGTCTGATTTTGCTCGACGCGATTGGGCATGGCAATCGACGCATTTGGTTAGAACTGGTACAATGGAAAACGCAGGACATCGCAACGGAAGGGGCAGTTCTCTGATGCATGTAATGGACAAAAGACATGATCCTTCTGTCGGGAAACGGTTTCCTTTTCGGATGGCGGATGTAGTTCCCAATCGATACGGATACCTTGTAAATACACATTGGCACGATCACCTCGAATTTATCAAAATCGTTAAGGGACGGGCTCTCATCACGCTTGATAATCAATCGTTTACCGCTGTTGAAGGGGACATTATATACATCAACAGCAGACAGGTGCATACCCTTCAGTCTCTTTCGGGAACGGAGAGTCGGATCAAAGGCATGATTTTCGACCGGTTATTCATTACGAACTTGCTGGAAGGATTCGAAACGAGACATTTATATTCGCTGTTCATCGGATCGGGTCACAGACACAATTTGTTCTCATCCAACCATCCGCTATGGCCGGAATTGAACGCGTGCATCGAGATATCAGATCGAGAATTCGCCGACAAAGACATTTGCTATGAGATGGCGATCAAGTCGTCCATCTACCGCATGGTAACCGCTATGCTGCGCCACTTCAAACAGGAAGTACTGCCCCTCTCCAACAACTATGCGCCGATCCGTCCTGTATTGGACTACATTGAAACACATTTCTCCGAGCGGCTTGCCCTGGGCGAATTGGCCGCATTAGTCAATATGAGCCCTTCTCATTTTTGCCGGACATTCAAAGAAATGATTGGGGTCACTCTAACGCAATACATAACCAACGTCCGCATCAACAATGCCAAGCAATTGATCGTGAACCAAGAATGGACCATAGGAGAAATTGCCGAGAAGACCGGCTTTTGTAACATCCATTATTTCGGCAGAGTTTTCAAAAAGACCACAGGTGTCAGTCCGTTGCAGTTCAAAAATGATACGCTCATGCAGAGTGAAGCAGACCGTCTATAACCGAACGTGATCAGTCGCAAACAAGGTGGTCCTGACTTTTCTAGTCGTATTGATTCCGTTTATCACGCGTCAGCGATATCTGGAGGCAATCGTAGGCGCTGTTTCACTGATTCCCCACGGCTTCGAAAACTAAATAGTTGACCAACATATTTATATTACGTTATATTATATATAATCTATAATATATATTAGATTATGTAAGATGAAAACGGTTGTATTCTCAACTCTGCAAATTATTTTAGCTGGAAGGAGCATAGGAGACCTAATCGCGAATAATAGGGTACATAAACGAGTGCAACGATCGTAATTACTTTAGTAAGGGGTGTAATATACGCGTAAATATATGATAAAGGACTATTTGAAAGCGCTTCCTCCCTTCCCTGCAAAAACTCAAACGACGGATTCCAAACAGTGCGCCACAAGACAACATAATCGACGAAGTTCAGATCGTCTCTGCTCTCCGACACCCGGCTCGTACGCAACTCCACTATTGCATTGGCAGGCCAATAAAACCCGGTCTTAAAGTAATCGATTACCAGTAATTAAATTAACAACTCATAGGAGGCCTAAATATGTTGAAGAAAAAATCAGTTTTGGCTATTGGATTGATGCTGATATTTATTATTATTCTGTCCGCATGTAGTAAAAGCAGTAATCAGGTTGTAGAGGATATTAAACCTACTAAAAGTCCGGTATCTACACCGCAAGCACCGGAGAAACCGGTCACGGTCACGCTCAATGCCACCACAAGTTACATATCCGACGCTGATTTAAACCTGCTGATCATCGAGCCGCTGAAGAAGAAGTACCCTTATATTACGGTTGAGAGGGTAACAGGCACCCTCCCTCAATTGATGAACGCAGGGGTGATTCCCGATCTCGTCGTCACCCACAACGGTGACATACTTGGTTATAGTGGTGATGGCTTTATGTCGGATTTGGGGGAATTGGTCAAGAAACATGGTATTGACATGGGACGGTTCAGCCCTGAGATTGTCAAGTCACTTACATTTGAAGGGAAGTTGATGGCGATCCCTTATGCTGTTAATTTCACGGCGCTCTATTATAACAAAGATATCTTCGATAAATTCGGTATCGCTTATCCAAAAGATGGTTTGACTTGGGACGAAACGATCGAATTGGGTAAAAAAGTGACGCGCGAGGAGAATGGTGTCAAATACCGTGGGATTGATCCTGAAACGCCTTCGCGTCTAACCCGAGTACTGGGGATTGATAGCGTCGATTACAAGACGAATAAAGCAACGGTCGATAATGATAACTGGCGGACGGTCTTTGATATCTACAAGAAAGCATTTTCGATACCAGGCAATATGACAAGTACAGGAGAAGTTACGACGGGAAAAGGCAATAAGGATTTTTTCGAAGACAAGACCTTAGCCATGTATCCTACTGTGAATAGAATTAGCTTTCTGATGGAAAATGCACCGAAGAATGGTTTGAACTGGGATGTGGCTCAGTACCCGAGTATGCCGGGGAAACCAGGAATCAACACGGATGTGGATGCGCATCTCTTCGGGATTCCTGTTACAGCCAAGAACAAAGATGCTGCGATGAAAGTGCTTGAAATTATAACTTCCGACGAAGTTCAGATGGAGATGACCCGAAAAACAGGAAGAGTATCGCCATTGAAAGACGCAAAATTCGCGGAGGCATTCGCCAAGGATTTGCCAGGGACCATCGGGAAAAATATAGCAGGTATCTTCAAAAGTAAAAGAATTGAGGCGCCCATTCGTAGTAAGTATACGAATCAGAATCAGCCATTTATTAACAAAGAGTTAGAAGCCTATGTCAAAGGTACTCAAGACCTGAATACATCCATAAGGAATGTAGAGGAAGCAATTAATAAGAATATTCTTACGGTTAACGCAAAGTAAGTTCAAGGAAAAAACTGAGATGCATCCCAAAACTTTTTTACCAGGAGGAAAGGAATATGGACAAAATGCCTACGGAATCTGAACAAGCTTTACAGGAACGAACTCCCCGGAAACTATTAAGCCGAAGAAATGTACTGAAGCAGATCGGAACTGTAGGAGTTGCGGCCGCCATGGGTTCATTTCTGGCAGATAGCGGCTTTGCGAGGGCAAATACCAAAACGGTAACGGAACAAGTGTATGGAGAGAAGCATGGAGAGAAGCAAGGGAATATACGCTTTACAGATTGGATTAATGTGAAGAATCGCGGAGCCGGAGAAGGAATCTCGGATGACAGCCCTGTATTGAACAATATTATAGCTGAACAAGTTGGTAGACCCGCCACAACTTTATATTTTCCAGCAGGAATATATAAAATGAGCTCGAACGTTGAGTTTCCTGAAGCATTTACGTTGTTTTTCGATCAAGGAGCAGTATTGTCCCCGGATAACGGAGTTAATGTTACGATATCCGGGTTGATCGATGCGGGCGTGTTCCGCATATTCAATGGTCCGGGAACCATCCGTCTGAACAAAAAGCTGCCTGTTCTTTATCCGCAATGGTGGGGAGCTCAAGGGAATGCCCAGTCATATGATAAGAACGCTATTCAAG
>NZ_JBFUIX010000187.1:0-5533 GCF_056401635.1 Paenibacillus sp. P4_E11
CCCGTATGAAGGTCCATTTACCGCTGAGGTGATCCATAATTATGTTGATCTGCTTGCGGACAGCGGAATCGACACGTTTTTGATTAACCCCAATACTCAGTTGGCTTGGTATCCCAGCAGAGCTATGCCCTATCTTCTCGCCAACTACAAGAGAGGGGATCGTGAATTTTTCCGAGGGCATGCGGAATGCGCAGGATTACCTAGTGAAGATAAGGTAGAGGCTTACCTGGATCATTGTGTTAAGTTCTATAATCAATATGTGGACCTGACCGATGCGGGGGTCGACTGGTTAGAAGAGACATCTAAGGCTTGCAGGAGAAGGGGGATCAGCCCTTGGATTTCTGTGCGAATGAACGATATGCATGGACACCTGAACATAGAAGGCAGTTTTTTCAACAGCGAGCTCATGCGAGAGAAGAAGAATCGCCTGCAACGCAGCACCTATTCGCCCTATGCCGTTCATCCAACCGCCCGGGAAGGCATCAACTATGAAGTGCCCGAAGTCAGGGATTTCATGTTCAGCGCCATTCGGGAGATGGTGGAGGAATACGACTTTGAGGGCTTGGAGCTGGATTGGTTGAGGCAGCCGATCTGCTGCGAGCCGAACAGCACGCAAGAGACGATCGACATGATGACGAATTGGTTTGCCGATATTCGAGCTCTAACGGACAAGCGTGCAAAGGCAACAGGCAAGTCCTACCCGTTCGGCATGAGAGTTCCCGGCGACCTTAATTTATTAAGGGGGATTGGGATTGACATCCGCGCTTTGGTCAAGCGAGGTATTATAGACTTTGTAAGTCCAAGCAACAGCCGCCAGACCAGTTGGGAAATGCCGAATGATCGGCTTCGAGCAGAGCTAGGCAATCAAGTAGCCATCTATGGAGTTGTGGAGGATATACCCAATTGGCTGTCTGTGTATTCACCGGAATTGGATCGTAAGGGGTACAGATATTTGCCTGCAACGCCCGAGTTGATGGCCGGAAATGCTGCAGGGAAGCTCTCGCTTGGGGCCGATGGAATCGAGTGGTACAATTTCTTCAACCACCAGATTAGCCTAGGGTTGGACGGCAAGTATGACCAATTGGCCGAGATGTACACGCTTGACCAATTGCGCGGCAGAGAAAAGGGATACATGTTCTCGACGCTCCGCCAACCGGAATACCACTTTCCATATGAGACGACCGGACAATTGCCAGTTGTGCTGGAGCCGGAATGGAGACGGACACTTTATTTGCCCATGTGTGCAGAACCGATTGATTCCGGGTTAGAATTGACCATTCAACTGGTAATTCGCAAGAAAGATGCTGCCCCGTATTTGGGGGTTAGCTTCAATGGTTCGTTCCCTACATTTGAGTCCACAGAGACGAGAGAGCTGTTAATCTCGAATGGAGCGTACACCCAACATGTTGAGGAGCACATGGCTTACAATTTCCGATTGCGGGTTGAAGATATTGTGGAAGGTTGGAACGAGGTCTTGATCTATAACGGCTCGTACGGATGGACAACGGAAGAGGAGAAACTGCCTTATTCCGTCTGTGTCGTCAGTGTCGAACTCAAGATTGGTAAGGTCTTAGACCGATCCTAATTCTCGTTCCGCCATTGCTGAGTTAGAAAGGATGATCACCAATGCTTCCTAACAAATCGTTGTCTGATCGCACCATTAGATGGGTTATCGATGCTGTACATCCCGAAGCAACCGTGATCTCCGTTCAACAGCTTCATGGGGGGATTTCCTCGCTCGTTCATGGAATATCGCTGAACGTGAATGGAGAGGAGAGAAGTGTCGTCCTGCGCCAATTCGACAATGCGGAGTGGGTGCAGGATCAGCCTGAACTGGCTATTCAGGAAGCGGAGAGCTTGCGTCGGGCGTCTCGAGTGGTCGGCGTACAGACACCGACTATCGTCGCCTATGACGAAACCGGGAGCCAGTGCGGCGCACCAGCTGTGCTCATGACTCGGCTTGAGGGACAAGTCGTATTGGAGCCACCGGATACCGCGCTATGGCTGAACGGAATGGCACAAGCGCTAGTGAAGATTCATGCCGTGGAGGCAAACGATTTTCCATGGTCATTTGCTCCGTATAGCGAGGCAGGAACTCTGAACACGTCTGCTTGGTCGAAGGTTCCCGACAAGTGGCAGGCTGCGGCCGACATTGTCATGGGACCTCGTCCGTTGTTCGTGAAGCGATTCATCCACCGCGATTATCATCCGGCCAATGTGTTATGGAGCGGCGGCGAAGTAAGCGGCGTCGTCGATTGGGTCAACGGATGTATCGGACCGGCTGGCATCGATGTCGGCCATTGTCGCGTTAACTTGGCACTGTTACACGATGTAAGGACGGCTGATGAGTTTCTATCGTCCTATCGAAAGCATGCAGGCGGATCGTTTACATATGATCCGTACTGGGACCTCATCACGTTACTCGACTTCGCCTACTGGCCGCCGGAAGTATATGGTGGGTGGACAGCCTTAGGTATGACTGGATTAACGAATAGGATGATGATGGAGCGTCTGGACAGCTATTTGCTTAGCCTGTTGAACCGTGTTGCCGAGGGGTGAGAGAACCCCTTGGTGCGGTGATTATGGGTTGATATTCAGATGGTATGATGGAGGGAAAGGGCACCGAAAGCACCGAAAGCATTGAAAGCATCGGAGGATTACAGAGTCTTCAAGGACTTTGTATTTCTCCTTTTTTATTTCCAATATTTTCAATCGGTGATAAAATGGAAGGGGATCGGAGATGGAACTTTCGCTGCATAAGCGGAACGAATCGGAGCTGGCGGTAAAACTGATGGGCTACTCCAAAGAGGGTGTTGAGTTAATTAAGTGTATCCCGGGGAGGAGATGGGTACCAGATGAAGTCGCTTGGTCCCTGCCGTACACGATCGATACAGTTGAGCGTCTTCTCACGGCGTTCAGCGCTTGTACTATTCATGTAGAAGCTGCATTGGAGGCGGAGTGTTATTTGCTCCAAGCGAGGTCGAAGAAGCCGCTCTCCCTTGGTTGGAACTCTAACCTGGAGCAGTGATTACAGCAGGAGCTGCAGCTTCGAGGGTATAGCCCCAAGACGGTGAAAGCCTACTGTGGACATGTGCAGCGATTCTATCGTTATGCGTAAGAAGTTTCATCCTTAGGGGGGCGACATTGGTCCGAGAGTATTCCTTGTCTTTACTAGCTCGCCGCTTTTCCCATGCCTATGTCAATCAGGCGATCAGTTCCCTACATTTTTATTTTGACAAAGTACTCCATCAAGCAACAGCAGTCTCCTATATCAGACCCAAGAAAGAAAACAAACTGCCCCATGTGCTGGCCCGTGAGGAAGTTATGAACATCCTGAAAGCCGTCCGAAATCTGAAGCACCAAGCCATTCTGTATTTAACCTATTCCTCGGGCTTGCGGGTTGGTGAGGTTGTCCGTCTGCGCCTGGAGGATCTGGATCCATCGCGTAAGACGCTTCACATTCGTCAAGGCAAGGGCCGCAGGGATCGCGTGACGTGCTATCGGATGCCGCTTATGCAATCGTCCAGCAGTATGTGCTCCATGACCAACCCGATACGGGGCTCTTCCCTGGACAATACAAGGGCCGTCATCTGACTGAGCGTTCTGTCCAGAAGCTATTCGAGCAGGCATTGTCCGCCTCTTGAGCTGCTGGGTCACCAGAGCAGTCGAACAACCGAACGCTACACGCATGTTAGCATTAAGGATGTTCGGCGTATTCAAAGCCCTTTGGACCAGATGGATTCCTGAGCGCAACTTACACCGCTAGTGCACAAATCCGCCTGTATTGGCGGCATTCACGAACGACTACGCAAATCCCACCGAACAACAAACATTTTACGACATACACAAATAAGACGTTAAGTGAAATTACCGCTTTATTATTAGTCCGTATATTTTGTAGTAAATCTATGAAGTGAGGAAAACAAATGACAATATTCGGCATTATTATATTCATAATTTTAGGAGTTGCTTTATCAATATTCCTTGGACCATATGGCGGACTCATTTTAATTTCRATTATTTTTGGACTCGTTTTTAGTACACATCAAAGGAGTAAGAAAATACATGAGGATTTACAGCTGATTAAAGAAAAACTTGGAATTGARGATAAAAGAGATTTACAGGTMCCGAACGAAGAAATAGAAAATGAATTAGAAAGAGAATTTTTTAATGATGAGAATAAGAAATTATCTGAAATAGACAAAGAAATTGAGAAAGAATTAGAAGAATATATAGACAAYAATGATAAAGATAGGAAATGAAATAGAATTTGGAGGKTTTTTCATAGAGGGCGGTAACATCACTTAACAMCATATTCACGCTGCGGCCGGCTGCGCCGACCTTGGTCTGCTGGAAGCTAAATCGAGGATGCGGATCAGGCAGACAACCCTGCACTGGCTAACAGCGTTGCGGCCGGCCCTTTGGGCCTTAAGCCAGTGAGGWTTCGTGAATACAAGAACGTTAGCTGAAATTACTGAAGAGAGGTTAGAACCCATGAATTGGAATGATGTTTTACAAACAGTTAAGGAATTTAAAAAAGAAAACAACGGTGTTTGGTTTAGAGGACAATCAAATGATAACTATCAATTAAAATCATCTTTATTTAGGCAAAATTTGAATAAAGTTGAGCATGTTTTAGTTAATGAAAGAGCTAGATATAATTTGTTTAAAAATAACGGTCATTTATATCATAATTTGGATGATTGGGACTTACTTTACCTTATGCAACATCATGGTGTTAAAACACGACTTCTAGACTGGACTGAGTCTTTTGCAACTGCCCTTTATTTCGCTTCAAACCAATGGAAGGGTGACGAGTCAATTTCTATTTGGATGTTAAATCCAAACAAATTAAATAAAAAATCTATAAAAGATTGGCGMTTTTTCGTAACACATGATGATAGTTATAAAGATAGGCTTTACCAAAGGAACGACAAAAAGTTTTTTGATAATTCAGTAGCACTTCACCCGGTTAAGACAAATCAAAGAATAGTAGCTCAGCAAGGTGTATTTACAATCCAAGGTAATACATTATTACCTCTTGATGAAGAATTTGATGGTGCGCTTGTTAATGAGGGGATTCTTAAGAAAGTAACATTAACAAAAGATCTAAAGGAAGATGTAATGGAATTCCTTTATCTGTCAGGCATTACTCCTTTCAATATCTTTCCGGATCTTGAGGGTCTTGCTCAATTTGTAAATTTAAGAACAGATAATCTTATTTAAAGTAGCTCAGGAAGACAGTAACTTCAGCTAACACCGCATTCACGCATCGGGCTAACGCCCTCGGTCCACAGAAGGGAAATTCGGAGAAGCCAATGCAGCGGACAACACCCTCGGGGTTCGTGAATGCAAGAACGTTATGTGAAAGATATGCAGTTGATAATAATAAGAAGGTGATTAATAGATGTGGAAGACTAAAGAGATTAGTGAATGGTCAGAAATCCATCATCTTTTTGGTGAGTTAAGGCCAAAAAATTGGATATTTAGAGGACAGTCCTCACTAGAATGGAGACTTACTTCAAGCTTATAC
>NZ_JBFUIX010000188.1:0-5515 GCF_056401635.1 Paenibacillus sp. P4_E11
GCACATTGAATAGTAACTCATGGACAAGTGGCATCACACGGATAAACGACTTGCCAAGCGGAATATCGGATGCATAGTCATTCATAACAGCTTCCGCCTCTACTTCATAACGGGCCGAGCCGCGATCCACTTCGAGACTGCCGACGAGCTCCACAGTAACACCACGAATGCTGTAGTGACTTAAGTTAGATCGATACATTCCCGTTATACTATCTTGCGGTTGATCCAGCGCATAGCTGCATAGCGCCTTGTAGAGTCCCTCAATACGCGGACGATCCGCGTACAAATCAAGATCACGTGGCTCTGCACCAATACTTACGCCGTGCAGCAGTAATCCAGTACTCCCCCCAACAAGCCAGCAAGTATTAGCCGAAGATAGGGTGTCCAACAATACTTGCAACGTAGGTTGAAGTCGTTCCAATGACGGATTATTCATCAGAAATACGGCTTCAACGCAACCACTATATGTGCGTCACTATGTTTCACTTCAGCTTGGCATCCTAGTCGGTATCCTTGTTCGAGTTCTTCCGGCTCCAGACGAATCTCCTCCGCTTCGTTCGGGGCAGCCAAGGCATCTCTTCCTTCCACGACGTAACAGCGGCAACGCGCACACGTCCCCCTCGTACAAGAGAATCCCCAATCGACGCTATGCTTCAAGGCGTGGTCCAGAATCGTTAATCCCGACTCCGACTCTACTGTCATCCGTTTTGTGCGGCCTTTTAGCTCTATCATTTCGTTATGACCCCCAAGTTCATCTTATGCTGCTGGTCTAGATTGACTATGACAAGTTATAGAATAGAAATAAGCATATACACGATGGAAACGAGCAGAAGAATAAAAGCAACGATGGTAACGATTACTCGAAAAAAACCTTTCAACTTGATACGTGCGAATGTAATCAAGAAAGAGGCCGCAATCATAAGCCCCATTCCGGTAAAAGAAGCCCACATTTTCGTCAAGCCGTCCATTAGTATCTCTCCCGATGACTATGTAGTCGGTTATCATATCGATCCGTCCGTCGTGAAAACCTAACCTTGATTATATCATTCCTCGAATCGTTTGTGAAACCGGACCCCGTTTACATAAAAGAAAAAGAGCTCCTCGCGGAGCCCTTATCTTTATTTCTTCCCCATCAACAGTTTCATAAGTGCTTCCATGCTGTTCGGATTGACGCCGCTTTTCTGCACCGCTGTTATAATTTCATTAATCGTTGCTTCTGAGACCGGTACATTAACCATGCCGGCTACTTGATTAATTAGCTGTCGAAGCTGCTTCTCGCTTTGATAGGTCGAAGGTTTCACTCCACTCGCCAACTTCTGAATGTCTTTCTCCGACACATTTTTACCTGTCTTCTTCTTAATCGAATTCAACACGTCTTTCGACATATCTCCAGTGCTCATTCCAAACCTCCCTAAACCAGACTTAGTGGTATAGTATGAGGTCGGCTTCGCTTATGTATGGGCTTCTAACTAGTTACTACTAGACAAATTTCATGGAATCGGCTGCAACTTCTTCGATTTCGTGGGTACGTACCCGGCCCATCAAATCTTTCACTGCGGACTCCGGCGATTTACCTTCGAACAATACATGGTACAACTGCTCTGTAATGGGCATGGCAACCTGATAAGTTCGGGACAAGGCGTAAGCCGCTTTGGCCGTCTTGACCCCCTCTACGACCATCCCCATCGATTCCAACACCTCTTCAAGCCCTTTCCCTTGACCAAGCATATAACCAGCTCTCCAGTTGCGGCTATGTTGACTCGTACAAGTCACCACCAGGTCACCTACACCAGCTAAGCCTGTGAACGTAAGTTCATTCGCTCCCATGGCAATCCCGAGTCTGGCAATCTCGGCCAATCCTCTTGTTAAGAGCGCAGCCTTCGCATTGTCTCCGAACGAGAGACCGTCTGAGAGTCCTGCTCCGAGAGCGATAATGTTCTTCAATGCACCTGCAACCTCGACACCAGTAACATCCGGATTCGTGTAGACGCGGAAATACGAGTTGATTAATAAATCCTGAGCCTGCTCGGCGGCGTCAAGCTCTCCGGCAGCGACGACCACAGTCGTCGGACTACGGTGAATGACTTCCTCCGCATGGCTCGGCCCGGACAGCACGACAATTCGCTGCGGATCGATCTGCGGCAGCTCTTCAGCAAGAACGGTCGTCATCCGCTTCAATGTCTCCGCTTCAAATCCTTTGGTCGCATGAATAACCGCAGTCTCGGTCGAGATGTATGGACTGGCCAACCTGGCTACTTCCCTCATGCTTGTGGAAGTCGCAACGAATAGTACCGTATCCACACCAGATATCGCTTCCTCTACACTAGTCGTTGCGCGAATCCGCTCCGAAAGCGTAATATCCTTCAACGACTTGCGATTCGTGTGCAGGGTATTAATCTCGAGTGCCTGATCCGCGTTACGGGTCCATAATCGGACCTCGACTCCGTTATCTGCCAGCACTGAAGCAAGCGCGGTTCCCCAGCTTCCAGCGACCATTACAGCCACTCGGCGTTGATTCATCGGAACATCCTCCTCTCGAAATCTCAAGGGTGATTGTAACTATTTAGTTGCGTGCGTCTGTGTCCGATCTTTTTTCGAGCCGATTTTGTTTTCTTTCCCCTTAATCAGCTTGACAATATTCGTGCGATGACGGATGAAGGCGAACAGTGCGATAATGAAGCTAGCTATAATAAGTTCGGACGGCTTGCTCATGATCATGAGTAAGAAAGGCAACGTTCCGGTCAGGATTAAAGAACCCAACGATACATAACGGGTCAGAGCGATGCAAGCAATTGCAAGTAAGCCAGCAAATAGGGTGGGCAGGAAACAGAGGGTGGCTGCTACACCAACTGTGGTAGCGATACCTTTACCACCCTTGAAATGAAAGTAAACCGGCCAGTTGTGGCCAATAATTGCCGCGAGGCCTGCCATAACAGGAATCCAGGCGTTGTCGCCTCCAAGCCATTGGCCGACCAGAACAGCCGCCACGCCCTTCCCAGCATCGAGCAACAGAACGGCAATGGCAGGACCTACACCAAGTACTCGGAGCGTATTCGTCGCCCCCGCGTTACCGCTGCCGTGGCTGCGAATGTCGATCCCTTTGGCCAACTTGCCGTACAAGTAACTGAAGCTTATCGAGCCTAGCAAATACCCGATCACGATACATAATGCTGCCTGCACAACAACTCTCCCCTATTCGTCGTCAGATTTCCTTCTAGTAAACAAGCGAAGCGGAGTTCCGGCGAATCCGAACGAATCCCGTATCCGATTCTCAAGATATCGTTCGTATGAGAAGTGCATCAACTCCGGATCGTTCACGAAGAATACGATCGTTGGAGGTTTGACTGACACTTGCGTGACATAGTTCAGGCGTAATCTTCGGCCTTTGTCCGTCGGAGGTGGATTAATTGCCACGGCATCCGAAATAACATCGTTCAGCAGATGTGTCTGGATTCTCTGCGCATGGGCTTCGCTCACCTCTACGATATGTGGCAGCAGTTTCTGCAAACGCTGCTTCGTCTTGGCAGACACGAATACGACAGGCGCGTAAGTCATGAACAAGAAGTGATCGCGGATCTTCTGGGTGAACTGCTGCATAGTCTTGTCATCCTTATCGACAACATCCCATTTGTTCACGACGAATACAGACGCTTTCCCCGCTTCGTGTGCGTATCCAGCAATGTGCTTGTCCTGCTCAATAATGCCCTCTTCTCCGTTAATGACGACCAGCACCACATCTGCTCGTTCAATGGCTTGCATCGCACGCATGACGCTGTATTTCTCCGTCGTTTCATACACTTTCCCCCGCTTGCGCATACCTGCCGTATCGATCAGTACATACTTCTGACCGTCCTTCTCGAACGGTGTATCAATCGCATCACGTGTCGTACCTGCTTGTTCACTGACAATTACTCGTTCTTCACCTAATATCGCGTTCACGAGTGAGGATTTCCCTACATTCGGACGTCCGATCAAGGCTACCCGAATCGTATCCTCGCCGTATTCATCTTCTTGTTTCTCCGGAAGCTTACTTGTGACAATCTCAAGCAGATCGCCAATCCCGATACCATGCGAACCGGATATGCTGATCGGATCCCCGAAGCCAAGTGAATAGAACTCATAAATGTCGTCTTGACGCTTCATGTTATCTACTTTGTTAACCGCAAGCACAATCGGTTTGTTAGCACGGTACAACATCTTTGCTACTTCTGAATCGGAAGCGGTCACACCAGCTTTTGCGTCCACCATGAAGATGATGACATCCGCTTCTTCTATGGCCAGCTCAGCCTGGGTGCGGACCAACTTCAATATTTCGTCTTCTCCATCGATCTCTATACCGCCAGTATCTATAATACTGAAAGAAGTTCCCATCCATTCCCCAATTCCATAGAGTCGGTCCCGGGTAATATACGGTTTATCTTCTACAATGGCCAGCCGGTCACCAACTATTCGGTTAAATATCGTCGACTTCCCAACATTCGGGCGGCCCACAATTGCGACGATAGGTCTTGCCATTTGACGCTCAACTCCTACTCTTTCGAATTCTCACCGCTTAACATCATAGCAAAAAAGTAGACAAATGGCTAATCCTTTTCCCGTTCCTCCACCTGAGTCTGTATGGCGGAAAATCGGTTTTCTGCCATTATGTCGTTCCTTCCATCCCGCTTTCGTTCACTCTTCGCTTGCCAACTTCGTACAGCTTCAGCGCCAAGCGACCAAGCGGACTCCAGACATAAGGACACGGACCGGGCAGTTGCAACTGCCATCCACCATTGATCCTGGAATACGCTCCCGCCCAACACGACAGGAAACGTATGATGGGGACCTAGTGTATACAGCGCAGTGCCAGCCAACAGTCCAAACGATACTACCGTCAATTGGTCTTCTGCTTTTCTACATAACAGCACCGCCACAATTCCGATGGGAATAGCTGCAGCCGAGGGAGAATGATACGGGAAAAACAAAGGGTCGGCTTGAGACAAGTGCCGAAGTAAATAAAACAACGATGCCAGGAACAAGCCGATCGACACCAAGTGAAGACCAGCCAACCATGAGGACCGGGTTCCAATATGCTTCATCGTGAAGATCAGCACTAGAAGGAGTACTAAGTTAATCTCCACATTAGATGCACCTGGCCATTGGATGTGGATCCGGCTTAACAGCAGCCAACACAGGATGAACCAAACGATAGTTCTGTCGCGAACACCGGGTACGACTGCTGATTTCCAGCCGCTTGCGAATAGGATAACGGTCACAATCATCACAATAAGGCTTAAATATCCTGAATTCATATTCATTATCACCTGCGCGTTACTTGCTCTGCCTAGTATTGCTGTTTGTCAGATGTTTTAACCCCATAACTTCTCCCCAAAGTGTCCCGGAATACAAATAGCGGCTTCCCTGAGGAAGCCGCTACGTTCATACAATCATTTATTTGAATTTGTTGAGTTTGTCTCCGAATCGTTCGCCCAGCGTCATGCTCATCGATTGATTGGACAATGACACATTTTCGTTC
>NZ_JBFUIX010000189.1:0-5418 GCF_056401635.1 Paenibacillus sp. P4_E11
CGCTTTCGCTCCCTGGGTCCGCCCGAGGAATTTCGGGGAGTGGAGTCAGGCGGACAACCCTGCGAACCTAACCGCGCAGCGGCCGGCGCTAAAGCGCCTTAAGGTTCTCGAGTTCGTGAATACAAGAGACGTTATCCGAAAGACTTGCAAGACCTACAGAAAACTACATTAACCATAGATTGGGGACCTTTTATGGATGTGAAAATTCTTGAAAAATCGTCCTTTACTGTCATTGGTATATTAGGACAGGGCAAATCGAATGAAGGTTACAAATGGATACCTAAGCTTTGGGAAGAAGCAAATAGCCTTTTTTATGAAATTAGGAGTCTAGCAAAAACCGATAATACAGGCAATTTGGTTGGAATATGGGGAGCTATGAGTGATATTACAGAACGATTTGAGCGTTGGAATGATCAAGGTAAATATTTGGCTGGGTGCGAAGTTCTTGATGATTCTTTAACGCCTCCGGGCTGGAATTTATGGGTAATTCCTTCCTACAGGTATGCTGTAATAAAGTGTAATCAACAGTCTTATCAGGAAACATTTAATTATATGGTCAAAGAGTACTTGCATAATCACAATCTTTCAATTGTTGGAGCCGTTCATGAATATTACATACCAACAGACAACAACGGAGACTTGTATTTATATTTTCCTATAGCAAAGATCTAAAGAAAGATAAAGAGCTTATTCAGTAACATCGAAGAAGGCGAGTCCATCGGATAACAGCGTATTCACGCAGCGGAGCCTAGGGCTCCTTGGTCTGCCGGAGGCAGTTCGAGGAAGAGGAGTCAGGCAGACAACCCTGCACTGGCTAACCGCGTCGCGGCCGGCCCAACGGGCCTTAAGCCAGTGAGGGTTCGTGAATACAAGAACGTTAGGTGAAATTCGGCAGTTCAAATTCATTGAATAGATGAGGGTAACTATATGCCAATAACTTTATGGCACGAACTTCAAAACCAAAACGATTTAGATAATTTAATGAATTCATTTGGTTGGTTTCATGATTCCTGTATCAAAGAACTATTCATGTGGACGGATCATTACGTCAATGAAGATTTATCAATGTCTTTATCAGCAAACAGAGATCATAGAGTTAGATTATTAATTCAAAGACAGGATAGAGATCCAACGGCAATAGAATTAATGTTTGAAGAAGTAACTCAAATTTTTGTTGCTCCAAGTCCTGAAAATTACGATTCAATTATTTTTGAGGCTACATTCAATACATAGGAATGGAATATTTTATTGGGCTGACGACCGGAATTGGAATCCAGAAGGGCAATACAAATTTGCTGCAGTAAACTGGATAAGTTCCAAAAAAGTTAAATGGAGAGATGCAAGTGATTGGATTGGAAAGACATTAAGATATGGACCTAATGATATTTGATAGTATAACGAAGAAGAGCCGAACTTCACCTAACACCATATTCACGCTTCGGGCCATTCGGCCCTCGGTCCGGGCCGGAGTTAGAAGAGGATTCGGGGTTGCAATTTGCAGTAGCAGGGAAGCGGAATCAGCCGGACACACCCGCACCACCCAACCGCATCGCGGCCAGTCGCTTCGCTCCTTTAGGGTGGTTGGGCGTCGTGAATACAACAACGTTATCGGAAACTATCGCATTTTTAAATGACATAAAAATAATGACACCATAAACTACGGGGGACAATATGGTAGTAGTTCGTAAGTATGGGAATAAGAACATTGCCATTTTTATAGTTTTATTGTTAATTCTTTCGTTTATTTGTTTCTCTTTTCTATGGCTTTTTAATAACAATTTAGCGAAGTCGGAAATACATAAAGTCATCAGTGAAAGAAATGGTAAAGTGCTTAGTATAAAGAAGGTTGAACTAGAAGATAGCCCATTTATTTTAACAATGGAAAGTAGAAAAGGTAAAAGGGAACAATATTCCAATACTTTTTACAAAATTATTTATAGTAAGGAGAATAAGAATTATGTAGCCTGGTTAAGAGCAGTTGATGGAATTTTTACTATTAATGGCGAAACTAAAGATAGAGAAGACAAGGTAGTTGAAGAAAAGCCTGAGAATAAAGAATTAATAAGAACATATGGTGAAAGATGGATTTTTGAGTAACTCAAAGTAGGCGATAACATCCGATAACACCGCATCTACGCTACGGAGCCTACGGCTCCTGGGTCTGCAAGAGGGATTTCTGGGAAGCATATTCAGCAGACAACCCTGCACTGCCTAACCGCGTCGCGGCCGGACCTTCGGTCCTTAAGGCAGTGAGGGTTCGTAGATGCAAGAACGTTATCTGAAACCGGTGCTATATAATAATTAAACAATGAAAAATAATACCACGAAGATATCGAACTTCGTGGTTGAAATTATTAATGTCTCCATTTTAGTATGTGCTCATTAGAATCTTGAAGGATTTTAGTCATATACACTATTTGTCCGGTATGATAAGACGAGTGTTCTACAACAAAGAGAATTATTGTTAAACAAGAGCGAGTATAGTCATTTACAGAGACATTTGTATCAGGAGGGTAATGAATAGTAACAAGTCTATTTAATTCATTGGGATTAAGATCAGCTAAAACATTTTTACTTAGTTTACGTACATTTTTTAAATGGTTAATAAGATCTTGAACGTTATAACCTCCATCCGCTAGAAATTCATTTGACCGTTCTCGTACAAATTGCTCTCCACCGATACCACTTACAATATGTTGATATTCACTACCAGCAAGATGTAGACATAAATTTMCAATGCTATTTAGTTCAGGTCGTATCTTTTTCCACAAATCATTATCTGATAAACGTATTATAGAGCTTTCAATGGATGATAATTGTGCATCTAGTAATTCTATACTTTCAAGAATAAATTCCCTCATTAATAAGTACTCCTCTATGGATTTTTTTAACATTGTACCATAATGTGGAAGTAGGTGGTTGTATTTTAAAAAAAATTTGCATGATAACTCACAGAAGGCACCGGCATCAGATATCACCATGTTCCCGCGTCGGATCGCAAGCGATCCTTGGTCTGCAAGAGGAATTTCAAAGGAGTGGATTCAGCAGACACACCTGCACCGACTAACCGCGTCGCGGCCGCCCCTACGGGGCTTAAGTCGGTGAGGCGTCGGGAACACAACAACGTTACACGACAAGAGGAGGGGAATATGGGGATAACTGTGAAGTCAGGGATAACATTGATGATATATAAGGGACCAGAAGAAATAAATATCCGATTACTTTCGAGCGATCAGCGATAGGGGTGTACTTGATACTGTAGCGAATTGAGCAATAGCATGCCACGGAAGGATGTTCAGGAAGCAATCGCCGATGGCACAAAAATTGAAGCAGACCAAGAGAAATATCCTTGAAATTGAAAGACAGGCAGATCGGAAACCTTGGTGAATGCAATTTCAGAGAAGAATGTGGGTAACTCAAAGTCCCGTCGTGTAACAGCATGTTCCCACTGCAGGGCATACGCCCCTTGGTCCGTCTGAGGGATTTCGGAGGAGCTGATTCAGACGGACACATCCACCWACGGTGGACGTCGGGAACACAACAACGTTAKACGAAAGTTCAATAGAACTATATTTATTTAATGTATTTCGAGGAAGTGAAGGAGAATGTATGTAACCGGGGATCTGCATGGTTATACAGATATCAGTAAATTGAATTCAAAGCGTTTTCCAAAGAATAGAGACTTAACTAAAGAAAACTATGTTATCGTTGCCGGTGATTTTGGACTTATATGGGACAATAAGAACGATGAATTGTATTGGAGAAAGTGGTTATCTCGGAAGAATTTTACCACTTTATTTATAGACGGAAACCATGAGAACTTCGAAATGCTTGAGTCCTTCCCTGTGGAGCATTGGAAGGGTGGGAARATACATAGGATTAACGAACACATTATTCATTTAATGAGAGGTCAAGTATTTACTATTAAGGGCTATAAGATATTCACTTTTGGTGGAGCTCAATCTCATGATAAAGAGTATAGGAAAGAAAATATAAATTGGTGGMCAAGAGAAATGCCGTCAGCCGAAGAGTATTTGGAAGGTCTAGAGAATTTGGAACAACATAATTGGAAGGTCGATTTTGTAATAACACATACTTGTCCTTCTTCGACCTTGAAGTTACTGAACGATTCACTGGACACTGGTATTGAAGAAGATAWATTGAGTCAATATTTGRAACATTTTAAGGAACGATTAACATATAGAAGATGGTATTTCGGTCACTTTCATAGAGATATTTTATTTCCGAATGATCAAAGACTTATTWATAACACAATTGAAGAACTTTTYTCTAGTAAACTCGAGGAAGATTGAACCTTCGTCTAACACCGTATTCACGTTGCGGGCCTGTCGGCCCTTGGTCGCCAAGAGGCATTTCGAGGAAGCGGATTCAGGCGACAACCCTGCACTGGCTAAGTCCGTCGGACCCGGCGCTAACGCGCCTTAAGCCAGTGAGGGTTCGTGAATACAACAACGTTAAGTGAAATCTTCGCAAAAAAAATGATTTAAGTGAGGTCAAAGATGATTGTTTACAAAACCGATGATCTTTTAGTTCGAACACTTGAACAAAAAGATCAGGAATTACTCGTTAAATGGCAATCTGATGCAAGAGTACTTGAATACTACGGAGGCCGTGACCGGCCTCATGATTTAGACCTTGTCAAAGAGAATTTCTACAAGGAAGACGAGGAAGTTCGATGTATTTTTGAATACAATAAAAAACCTATTGGATATATCCAATACTATCTTGTTGACGAAGAAACTCAGAAAGAATACGGATATCAAGGGGAAAGAATATTTGGAACGGATCAATTCATTGGTGAAGTCGAATTCTGGAATCAAGGAATAGGAAAGAAATTGATAAAATCAATGCTTGAATACTTAATAAACCATGAGAATGCAGATAAAGTCATTATGGATCCCCAGGCATGGAATGAAAGAGCGTTAAAGTGCTACGAAAGCTGTGGATTCAAGAAGATAAAGCTATTAGAAGAACATGAATGGCATGAAGGAGAATTAAGGGTTTGTTGGTTGATCGAATACTCAGCGAAGTAAGTGTGTATCTCGAAGAGGGCGAAGACTTCACTTAACACCGTATTCACGCTTTGTCGCTACACTCCTCGGTCCGCCCGAAGAATTTCGGGGAAGTGGGATCAGGCGGACAACCCTGCGAACCTAACCGCGTCGCGGCCGCCCAATGGGGGCTTAAGGTTCTCGGGTTCGTGAACACAACAACGTTAAGTGAAATTACCGCTTTATTATTAGTCCGTATATTTGGTAGCAAATCTATGATGAGAGGAAAACAAATGACAATATTCGGCATTATTATATTCATAATTTTAGGAGTTGCTTTATCAATATTCCTTGGACCATATGGCGGACTCATTTTAATTTCAATTATTTTTGGACTCGTTTTTAG
>NZ_JBFUIX010000190.1:0-5401 GCF_056401635.1 Paenibacillus sp. P4_E11
TTATTTTCTTTCGAGCGAGCTAGATCATGACARTTCTCTACAATCCCATCCTCGATCCAACCCAACTCTGGATTACCCACATCATAATCATGGGCATTCAGCGCTATGGCATCGTCGTACGTTTCAAAAACCCCGTCGCTAATATGGAACCGTCTTCCTCTCCCTAGATGAACCCCGTCCTTATCACCCTTAATGATTACATCGTGAATGAGGATATCTTCAAATGTACAGATATGAATGCCATACTGCGCTTTTCCCAGATCCATACAGCGGAAACGTGTAATTTTCAAATCCTTAACGTAGAAAAAAGCAAGCTGACCATGCAGCCCAAACACTTCGAACTTTCGAATATCCATGCCATTCACAACAATATGCAGATTTTCGATAGCAATGTGCTGATCGTAATTTTTGGTGAGTGCCCCCTTATTCAGGATCACATGGCAAAATGGACCCACCTCGTCTTCCTTCTGAACAAAAACACCATTTCMCATCATTAATGAAGTATAGCTTCCAATATAGACAGTCCGAGCTAGCTTATATGTACCCGGTCGACTTACCGTGATCGTTCCGCCCCCATCTAATGCTTGTTGAAGGGCACTTGCATTCTCGATCCCCGTCGATTCAGGTAAAAATCCATAATCAGCTGCGTCTACAAAAGTGTTCATATCATGCTTCCTCCCTGCCATCTACATGTTAACAACCTCCCCCTGTTATTCGTTGAGTTCTATGAAATCACCTTCCACAGGACTCATAACTCTCAATAAAAGCTTCTAGCGCATATAAGGCTTCCAATTGCTGCTCACTTCTCAGGGAATAAAAAAATCCATGCTGAGCTTCCGAAATCATCACCACATCAGCACGTTTCCCAAAAAACTTCAACCTATCGCTCATCGCATATATAAATACATGAGGGAACAGATTCTCCTTACCGGCAATGAGGAAGAGAAAATCAGCCGACTGTTCATTCACTTGCACAATCGGAGACGCTTGTCGGAACCGTTCCGTCTCTCCCTCATAGGTGGCGCCTAGCAGCTCTTCGATCGCTCGCTTGATGTCCACGTTCATGTTGTCCCAACGCTCCAACGTTCCAGGACCGCAGACCGACACGCAAGCGGCCGGTCTGCGCCAGTCCATTCGAGGCGCTAATCCTTCCTCAAGCCATCCAGATTCAGTCACGGCCAACATGGAGGCGAGATGCGCCCCTGCCGAACTCCCGATGAGGATAATCTGATCGATTGTCAGCCGATTCTCCTCTATATATCGATTGAACAAGCTGTAGCCGTCTCTGACATCCGCCATTTGCTCAGGCAATTGCACCGTTGGAACTAGCCTGTAACCTGCCGATGCGCACAGATACCCTTTGCGGGAGAAATGCTGCATATGCTCATGATAGAGGTCACGACTGCTACCTCTCCAGCCTCCTCCATGAATGTAGAACAATGCCGTTCGATGTGGCAATCCGGAGGGACGGGCAATGTCCAACGCTCTTTTCAATTGAATGTCTTTATCATAATACCGAGTAATTAGCTCCATCCATCACGCTCTCCTCGATCCTACATAGTACTTCGTCAAACCATTCCTGACAGCAGATCCGCTATCCTTATAGGACACCCTTCTCTTGCCGACTTCCACACAGCTTCACCCGTTGCTACGGAATAGGCGCCTTCAAGTGCGCTTGGCATGCGGTTGTGTGGACCTGTTGGGTCGGGCCCGAGGAAGAGATGCTCCTGCAATACTGGATCTGCGCCGCTGTGCATACCAGAACCCGGTACAACATGAATCGATTCCTTGGAGCCGAATAAGGGGAAATAATCGACCGTCTGTTCCGGAAACGGAAACGTCACCCTGGAACCATGATACATCTGTGTCTCGATTCTGCCCTTTGTCCCGTTAATAGCCAGCCGGTATCCTTCATAAGGCAGCGAGAAATTGACAGAGTAGTTCAGGAACACGTTCCCTTCATACTTCACTACAGCCGCATAAGTATCCTCAATATCAATCTCGGAATCAAAGATACACGCATCCGGTCGGTAATCGGTATAAAATTTACCCGTTCCGGTCGTATTGGCTAAGTTAAGGTGATCGTCCTTCACAGCGACCTCTCTGCTTCGCGATGTCCACCGCATCATATAGACACAGTTCTCCTTTACGCTGCACGTTCCGCAATGCCGACCTTCTTCGCCCGTCCTCGGATTATGCTCCCCCTCCGGCCCATAGTAGTGCAGATCGCCATAGGCGAATGCTTCAACAGGCTGAGCGTCAATCCACCAACTGACTAGATCGAAATGATGGGTGCTCTTGTGGATGGAGAGTCCACCGGATTGCTCACGCGTTCGGTTCCAGCGTTTGAAATAGCTCGCTCCGTGGTACGTATCGATATACCAGTTCAGATCAACGGAGGTGATCCGGCCGATTCGCTTGTCCAGCAGCAATTGTTTGATTTTCGTATGAATCGGAGTATACCTGTAATTGAGTGCAACCGTGACCCTGCCCTTACTGCGAGATTCGGCCTCAAGTACGCGGAGACTATCGCTGCTTGTCGTCACCATAGGTTTCTCTGTGATCACATCACGGTCCCACTGCAGGGCTTGCACAATATAGTCAACATGACTGGAATCGATCCCAGCTACAATTACAACGTCTGGTTGGGTTTCCTGCATCATCGCTTCGAAGGCGTCAGGTAAATATACAGGGATATCCGCTAACCCCGGGTGCGCTGTTGTGCAAACCTCAAATCGCAGCGGGTCAGCATCCAGCAAAGCAACAATTCGACATCGGTGCTTGTACACATTTACAATCGGATCGATAAACATCTTTATGGCACGATAGCTTACGCCGCAGATCGCATAGGTTTTCATAACACACCCTTCTCCTTGACCTATTTGTACTCGACACCGTGCGTATCCCGATACTCCTTCGGTGTAAGTCCTTCATGTTTCTTGAATACTCGGATGAAATAGGAGGGCTGATAACCTACCCGTTCGGCAACTTCGTTGATCTTTAGATGGGTGGACATCAGCAGCTCCTTCGATTGCTCCATCCGGAATTGGGTTAAATAATCGATGAAATTCATCCCGGTTACCTTCTTGAAGGCCGAGCTCAGCTTCTGCGGGTACGTACTGTGCAGATCAGCGCATGATTCCAATGACAGATCCGTCATGTAACGTTCACCGATCGTTTCCATAGCTCGTTCAACAAGCCGTTTAATCTGGATATCCTGAGTTTCCATCAGCAGCTTCGTATAGGGCTTGATTACCTTGTGCTCGAACCAGCTCAGCATATGCTCCGGCTCCCGGATTTCACTAAGTTCGATGAACAGATTGGCCCCAGCGAAGAGCTCATTCGTGGAATAGCCCGATTGCAGAATGGCCGATTGAATACTTCCAAGCAACTGAAGCATACCCTGCTGGACATGCAGCTCCGTGTCTGTCTTCAACCGGTACTCATCCATGAATCGTCCCAAAGCCTCAATCGTATCCTCTTCCAGACCAAGCCGAACTGCCTGGATTACTTCTTTCTCCGCCGCGAACGGATAACTGACCGGATCCCTTCCTTGTGGAAGCAGCTCCGCCATATCAAGCACCTGATTTTCTTGCTGCAGGCTCCGGTAACGAAGCCCCCGCTTCACATCTTCCATGGCCTGCGGGATTTGGTGTACCGACGTTGTTGGAACCCCAATGCTCGCTGTTACATGCAAATGCAAGATCGAATGAAGAGCTCTCATCCATTCCTGCAGCTTGTTGATCAGATCGGATTTCCACTTCTTACTCCAGTCCTCCTCTGGAAGCGACAGCAGCAGACCAATGGAAAGATCCTGGAAATGAACAACATGCTTCAATCCTTTGAGCGGGAATGCCATTTCATTCACGATGTTCGCCGCCGCAAATCCGATTAACGGTTCATCTCCCTCTGAGAATCGCCCGGATATATGCGTAAACCCGGTTAGCTGCAATACTACGAGCACATACATTCTATTCCCGGCGCTCCATCCCAGTTGCTCTAGCCGCTCTCGGATATCGGATTCCGACAGATGGATTAAATGCCCCTGTACCAACTGCAGGAAGAAGCCCTCCCTCATAGCGGGCAGTTGATCCTCGAGTCTGGTTTGCAGCATCTGGCTCTCGCGGGAAATGTTCTTCCAATGGTCTTCAATCAAAGCAAATTCGTCGCCGTTTCGCTCTTCCTCGCGCCCACCCTGGAACAACCGAACCAATCGTTGAACGGGACCATATATTCTACCGGATGCAAGCCACGATAATATAATCGCGATCAGCATAACCATCAGGCTAACACCAATAATCAACCTCGATAACGTTTTGACAGGAGCAGTTAATTTGGTCAACGGGGTAGCCGTTACATAGATCCATTCCGAACCCAGCCTGTTCATACTCCGATAAGACAACGAATAGGCATTGGCCTTGTAGTGGTATACGACAGAACCGGAATCCGTTCCTTGAGCCAATACATATTGACTTAACGCCTGCTCCAGCTCATTCTTCGCAACCTCACCTACTGCTTGACCACCTCGCGCGACGAACATACCATCCTTCCTCAGGATGAAGGAAGCCCCCTCCTCCTGCCGATAAGCATCATTGAACAAATGCGCTACCTTCGTGTTGTCCAGATGGACGATGATAGCTCCGAAGCTCTCAACATTTCCGATACCAGGCAATTTGATGATCAACGACAAGGAAGCCCGGTTTTTGCCGGGCTGTAGGCCTTGGGATAATGTATGCGTCCAATATACCTTTCCCTGTTCCTTAAGAAGCTGCGAATAGGAATCCCTGTTGCTGTCCTGTAACGGCACAACACCTTCCACCGGAGAGATCGTCACCTGCTGGTTACGCAAATATAACAGCACTTCACCGATCATCGTGTCAGTTCGCTCTAGTGCAGATAAGCTTACATACAAGTTCTGAGTCTCATCGAACTGGTCACGCAGGTCCATCGTTTGCAGACGAATGTCGAAGGCCGAATGAAACGCCCACTGCGACGAGACAAGCTCAAGATGGGACATATACTCCTCTATCCGATCGTACGCTTGGGTCAGCTGCATCTGGTGCATCCGACTGCTCTCGTTCTCGATTTGCCGCACACCTGTGATATAGATCACAATTCCGATTAGTGCGATCGGCAAACATGCGATGGTCAGTACAGTCATCAAGCTTTTACGATAAAAGGGAGCTTTCAGACGTTCCAAGGCATTCCCGATGAACCTGGTGATCCAGTTACGAATTAACAATTGGTTACCCTCCCGCGGTTACTGCTACTTGCTGCTGTTCTTAGTTTGATATGCCTCGTTCATTTCTGTAATGATTTTTTGGAAATCCGCATCTGTCTTCAACTTTGCAACCATGGCATCCCATGCTGAGATTTCTTCTTTGCCCATAATGATTTTAGT
>NZ_JBFUIX010000191.1:0-5362 GCF_056401635.1 Paenibacillus sp. P4_E11
GGGTTATGTTTTATCACAAGAAAAAGGAGATACATGGAAAAGCGGAGGAGGTGGGGTGAGCGGCGGTAGCAGCATTAAGCTAAGGGATGAGAACGATAGCGCAATAACACTAGGCTGCCGGCATGATCGGCAGCCTAGTTCGCTTACGGGAGAACAGTTCGATCTTATCATTCCTAATTGTACATTGAATACCTAATCCTCAACACACGATAGTGCAGCATCGCTAAAATATTCGAAATAATGATAAGGTCGATTATTTACTCTTTTCATCGTTACTTGGAAGTTCAAGATTACAATTTCATTTACAGGGTCAACCATAATCAGAGTGTTCCCTCTGCCGGAGTTCGAGAATGTTTTTTTCGATCGCAGCGTACCTGTGTAATCTTGTTTGTTCCCACTTACATTCCACGCGAGTCCCCAGCACGCTTCTTTGAAAAATTCATCGCCTAAACTTGAAGACACACCTGGAACTTGGTTTGAGGTCATCTTCTCTACACTCAACTTGCTCCATAGTCGTYGATCGTTATAGGAGCCTCCATTTAAAAATGTCTGGGCGAACACCGCCATGTCAGTAACGGTAGAACATAGTCCGCTTTCTCCCCAAGGAACAGAAATGTTGTCGTAATGAGCGAAATCGGGGAACGGAGCATTCGGCGGATGCTGTGCTACCCTGGAGTACTTATTTTCAGGAAGCAAGAAATGAGAGTCTACCATACCAAGCGGCTTAAAAAGACGCTCCTCTACAAAATCAGAGAAAGATTGTCCAGTGACTCGCCTAATTACTTCGGTCAGTAGTGTAAAAGCAAATCCACAATACCTCATCTCCTTGCCGGGCAAAAAGGACAGAGGCGCTTCGTATCCAGCCATTAAATACTTGAACACTTCAGGATGCTGATTAATAGGGCACTGAGATAGATCAAGCGAAGTTTCTGCTTCATTCATCGCATTCCAAATGTAATCTTCCGCAATGCCGGAGGTGTGAGTCATCAAGTGATGAATAAGCACCTTTTCCTTGTGTTCACCGACAAATTCAGGTATATAATCCTGAACCGGCACATTTACAGCGACCTTGCCTTCCTCTACAAGCAGCATGATTGCTGAGGCAGTAACCGATTTCGAAATGGATGCTAACGGGAAGATTGTGTTTAAATCTACCGGTCCGTAATTCCGCTCATACTCTGGATTCACAAAAATATTGTGGCTTACGATGACTCCACGTCTTGCAATAAGAGAAACGATAATGGGGGAAACACCGTGACCTACCCACTCCTTCTGCAAATCTTCAAGCTTGGCAATCCGACTTGAGGACATGCCAACCTCTTCCGGGTTGCCGTATCTAAATTTCATGGAAAAAATCACCTCTCTACAGGATTAGTACCGCCCAATAATCGAACGGGGTACAATATCCAATTTCTACTAAAATACCATTGGACATAAGCCTTGACAACACATTTTGATTGATTAATCCCTCCCAAATAGAGTGAAGCTAATGATAAATAACCTTGGGAGGGGTTTTGTTGTTATGAAAATGACCGATTTATGGATGTTGTATGAGGCAGATAAGCGCATCCTGGGTTTTAGTCCACATACTTTGAAAGCATATTCCCTTCAAATGAAGGTGCTGATCCGTGAGATCAGCAACGTCGATATCGAAGACGTTTCACTAACCTTGCTGAAGGAATACTTGGCAAAGCAGTCGGAACGGTTGAAGCCGAGCAGTTTGGGGCATCGTATAAGGTTCGTGAGATCCCTTTTTCGTTTTGCATTTGAAGAAGGGTACATCGCTAAAAATCCGACATTAAAACTAAGAGAACCAAAGATGGATAAACGGATTCCTAAGTTTTTAATTGAAGAGGATATTATTAATCTCAAGATCACCTGTGCTTCTCCACGCGAGCACGCACTACTGGAGTTTTTATATTGTACTGGCTGCCGTGTCGGTGAGGTACAAAGATTAAATGTTGAAGATGTAAACTGGGAGAGCTGCTCCGCCATTGTGAACGGAAAGGGATCGAAGCAAAGAGAAGTGTATTTCACAACTGAGTGTAAGGTCTGGTTAAAGAGATACCTTGAGAGTCGAAAGGATGCTTGTAAAGCTCCTTTTGTGACAGAGTCTCTTCCTGTTCGACGAATGGCAATCCCCACGATACGTTATTCGATAAAAAAGCTTGCTACCCGTGGAGAGGTTACAGTAAACGTGTATCCTCATCGATTTCGCCATACATACGCCTGTCACTTGCTTGATAACGGAGCCCCGTTGGACTTTATTCAAGGGATGTTGGGCCATGAGAAAGCATCAACCACTCAGATCTACGCCCAATTACGCGGGGAACGTCGAAGGGAACTGTATAGGCGTTACTTTTAGGGGTCATGGGCCCCTTTTCACGGGCAGAATAGCGAAGTAAACACAAAAAAGGTTGCCGACTTTCTCGGCAGCCTCTTTCAAGGGCAATATTGCTACTCTTGCTTTAAGTTAATGATACCAAAGTGACAACTGAAAAACAGACTGTTTTATCCAAAAAACATATGTTAAACTCTTGCCTGAATAGAGGTAAGGGAGATGATGCTCTTGTCAGAAGGGTATGAAGCTACAAAGGAGCTTAGGGATTCTTTATCCCATGTACAGTGGATAGGCGGTGCTTCGGATTCATCGCTCGTGCCGATCCTGCGTTACATCCCGCGATGTACAGAGGGTTAGGTAAGACGATCGACGACAATTGGGTACATACCACACCCGAGGCCATGTTTCGCGATATCCTCACCACCAACGACGAGCGATTCCCCATGATCTGCGAGGATCTTCAGGCCATGCCTAAGTGGCCCAAAATCTTGGTGGTGGGCCCTCGACTCTTTCCAAAACTGGTTCAGCCGCTACTCTCGGATATCCATCAGGCAATTTGGCTATTGCCGACCGAGAAGTTTGCCCTAGAGTCTGCCGCCAAGAGAGACAAACCACAACTGAGAGTTAGATCGAGCGATCCGGTACGATTTCAGAGCAACTTTTTTGGTCGAGAAGTTCTTTTGAGGGATTATCTCCGTCAAGAGGTCATATCACGTGGATTACCCTATGTCGAAGTGGATTGGCTCAGATTCTGTAGATGAGGTGGCGAGAAGGGTAGAGGCGTACTTTGAGACCTATCTGACATCCGGTGAAGCTACGGAGAAGTAAGTTGGCAACTTGCAAAATGTTGCGAATATTTTTCAACAAACGGGAAGCGTTAGTTGAATACTGACATTGCGGCAACCTAACACTAAATCTGGCCGTTGCCGTTGAAGTAACAGAGGCTTTAAAGAAATATAAAGGAAGAATTAAAGGAGGAGCATGTAATGGACAAGGTAATACCTTTCTTAATGTTTCAAGATGGCAAGGCAGAAGAAGTGATGAACTTTTATACATCGATCATTGAGGATTCTGAAATTACAAGCATTGTTCGATATGGCGCTAATGAAGCTGGAAAAGAAGGAACTGTATTCCAAGCTACTTTCACATTAAAAGGACAGGAGTTTATGTGTATTGACAGTAATGTCAAACATGCATTTTCCTTTACACCTTCGTTCTCGATCTATGTTGCTTGTAATACTGAGGAAGAAATTGATGAGCTTTATGGGAAACTTAAAGAAGGTGGACATGTTCTAATGCCATTAGGTAATTATGGGTTCAGTAAAAAGTTCGGTTGGCTGAATGACCGCTTCGGAGTCTCATGGCAAATAAATTTTGTCTAAATAAAATAAAAGCTAGTTCAACTAACTGGGTACGATAGTTGAATATAGCACACGACGGCAGCCGGCATAAGATCGGCTGCCGTTTTCATTGAAGTAGACGGACAGATTAGTTAAATAAAACAAAACTCGCCCTTGATGTAGAGAAGATCATAAGTTACATTTTTTTCAACATGCATAAAGGGGGAATGGCTATGAAAAGTCTTATCGTAATTCTACCAAAGGTAATTTCAAATTCTTGAATTACGGAAGATAATGTTCTTCCGTGGTTCTCAAAACATGGAGGATACTGAAATGATTAATAATGATTTGAATGGCAACCCGTTTTTGAACATAAAAGAGCCAAAGGCATGGGGGCCAGGTTCATTTGAAATGGCCAAATTTCTTGTGAAATCTACTAATGTCAAGGAAGGTATGCGGGTCCTTGAGGTTGGTGGTGGCTCTGGACAAATAGCTACAACAATCGCGAAGTTTTGGAACGTGTCAGTAGTGACTTTAGAGCCATGGTCGGATGGTACCGATATTCAATCATATGCTAAACAACAAAATGTTGAGAACCAGGTATTGGCTTTAAAGACCATGGCTCAATCTATGCCGTTTGCTTCTGGTACATTTGATGCTGTCATCAGTATCGGCTCATTTGAAATGATTGGAAAAGACCGCCCAGTTGCATTGTCCGAAATGATTCGAGTTGCGAAGAGTGGCGCACGAATTGGTATTGCTGAACCAATGTGTCTGCCAGGACCTATTCCCGCTGATATTCCTGATTCTAATACAAAACGCAGCTTTCAAGAATGCTTCGCCACTTTAAGTTGGAACTGTGAACTATTTTCTGGACATGGCCTTAAAATTGTTGATAATTACTACTTTGATGAAGCCTATCGATGGTGGCTACAGTATYGAGTAGATGACGAGGAACAACAGTTTATTACTCAAGACAATGGACGTTGGATTTCACTTGGCCTTGTTGTTGGTGAGAAACAGTAAGATACTTCAAATTACGCAAAAAAGCTTTATCCTACAATAATGGCAATGACTATCGAACAATTATCGACAGTCATTGTTGCGCTAACGGGCACGTTAGTTCCATAAGACGCAAGGACGGGGCTGCCGGCACGAATCGGCAGCCCCGTTGACGGGCAGTTTAGCATAATAAATAAATATGAAAACCGTAGTTTCCAATGAAGGAAATTTATGGGCATGTTGTTGAATAAATATGAGATGCTTCATAGCCGATAGAGGAGAGTGTAGAATGTGGAAATGAAAAATGAAAAGGGAGATGTACTGGCAATACTGCATATCGACTCATTTCAAGAGGACGCAGATATTGATAACATTATTCGTGGGTTAAAACCAGGTATGGGTAAGGGGATATATGTTGCGGATGAGAAAAAAATCAGTCAGCAAACAAATTACGAAGCAGTTAAATGGTTAGAAGGTCTTGATGAATTAAAAGAAAAAGCATCTCCATGGGAACTGGTATTTCCTGCTAATGCAGAAGTGATGGATATACGGGTTTACTATGGATTTGATAATTTGACACAAGAAGAAATTGATGGAATGGCTGCTGAATGCGAAAGAACCGGTAGAAATGTTCTAGTTCGAGAACTTAAACCTAATAATACGCTCGTTGGTGTGAGTT
>NZ_JBFUIX010000192.1:0-5349 GCF_056401635.1 Paenibacillus sp. P4_E11
GAATTCAGCAGGACAAAATCGATCTGATCTGCAGCAAGAGCAGCCTGTTCAATCGCGTCACGCATACAAAAGCCAAGAGCATCCTCCCCATCGGAGCTTCCAATACCCCCTCCAAAGGTCGTTCCGAATCCCCGCAGCTCGGCGTACACCCGTAATCCGTTCTCCGCAGCATAGCTTAACTCGGATAATGCGATGCATATACTGCCTTCTGCTCGATCGAATCGGCTGGAATCCAGTCCTTTGGCCTTATCAATCTTGGTGGATAGCTCGGAACGCTCATCGCCTACCCCGATCAAACAGCGTTCGTGTACCCCGCTACGAATGATGCCGCAGCCATGCAACGCTGCTAGCAGTCCTTCGTTGCCCCCAGAGCTGATCGAGCTACCGAAGCCGCGCAATCCTAACTTCTCAGACGTCTTGCCTGCAACGGAGTTGATGACGGTGTACGGAAAATGAATGCTGCTAGCAAATTCCGGTCCGGATGTGAAGACGCTGTTCAGAAACTTGCCAATGCTGTCCGTACTGCCGCGTGAGGTTCCGTATATAAACCCTGTTCGAAGTCCGTCCTCACCGTCCGTCTTCCAGCCGGCATCTTCTAGCGCCATAGCTGCCGCCCCGATGCTCGATTGGCACAGCCGATTCATTCTGCGCTCATATAGTTGGTTGGCGAACTCTTTCAACGAGAATATGAATGGTTCATCTGCTGCCTCATATCCGTTGAACGCTGGCAGCAATGTTCCTTTATGGGCGCCTATGGCGCAAACCGTACCTATACCGACTATGCCGACTCGCCTTACCATCATGGGTGAAGGGGCATTCGACGGATTGTTGACGGAAATATTCCTTGTTCGAGCTACAATGGACACATTATGTCCACCGAAAGCAGAGTTGCTATTGAGCATATAGGCTGGTACGCCGGCTATCATCTGATTAGCGATAATATTCGCGTCCTCGCAGCCTTCTCGTGGAGCATCATGGTGTAATGTAGCTGGAAGATACCCATGCCGAATTGCATATAGTGAGGTTGCGAATTCAATGGCAGCTGCTGCTCCCAAGTTATGTCCGAAGTATGCCTTGCTGGAACTGAGTGGAATTTGTGGTAGTCGATCTGCGAAGACGGACCGTAAGCCGCTGATCTCGGCACGGTCATTCGCCTGTGTCCCTGTGCCATGCGCATTGATATATTCGATATGATGTGGAGTAACGCCGGATTGCTGCAGCGCCATCTGAACAGCGATCTGAATGCCGCGTCCTTCCGGTTCGGGTGCGGTCTCATGATGGGCATCATTGCTCATCCCATAGCCGCAAATCTCTGCATAGATCGTAGCGCCACGCTCGATCGCTCGATAGAGCGGCTCCAATACTAAGAAGGCAGCACCTTCACCCAAGCTTAGACCATATTGGCTGCCGAATGGCGAAGTTGGCTGTGGGTTCAGCGCACGCAGTACGTTAAAACCCGCGTACACGGAGTGCGACAAGGGGTCCGAACCACCCGCGATCATTCTGTCGGCATATCCCCAACGTATCATATCGTAGGCGTAGCCGATTGCGTTGCCACTGGCGGCACAAGCCGTGTTGATCGTTACGACTGGACCGTTCAGCTTATAATAGTCGGCCACATGATCCCCTTGCTGATAGAACGGATATCGGGCTGTTCTTGCTTCATCCAGATGCTCAATCGTCCATTGCTCCTCCAAGGATACGATGCCTCCATTGCAAGTCCCTAGAGCAAGGCCCGTTCTATCCTTATGGTGGAGTTCCCCCACACGACTATCATCCAACGCCCGTCGTACGGCAAGTATCGCATATTGCGCGCACAGATCGTATTTGTGGCGCTCATCGCCGCTGAAGTGGAAGTTCGGGTCATAATGCTTGATTTCGGCACCAATCCCACTTTGGAATCGAGTGGTAGGGAATCGTTCAACAGCTCCAATCCCGGTACGACCTTCCATCATCTGAGCATACACTTGGTCAAATGAGTCCCCGAGCGCACACATGATGCCCATGCCTGTTACTGCGACTTGCTGAATCTGTGTTGTCACAAGTGCTTCCTCCAATCACAATGGCTTGAGTGCTGCACGTTTCTCCGATATTCGATTCGTATACGGAGTAAGCCAGCGATCCACAATTCGGATCATGTAGGGAGTAATCTGATTCACAGTGAACATCGCGTAAGGAATGTTTTGTTCCAGCTGCAAATTGATAGATTGAGCGAGCATAATGAAAGCGCAACCGGAATTACGATACTCTTCGTTAACGAACACGCTATCATACAGGACGGTATCCTGTGCGAGTCGACCTGTGATGCACCAACCGACGATCTCCGCTTCATTCATTAGCACTATACTATTACTAGACTCGCGCCGGAAATCTTCCTTGAATGGGGATAGAAAATGCGGATATCGTTCACCCGCCGATTGCTTCAAATTGATCTTCGCCGACTCCGGGCAATCGCTCCACAACAAGCATCGTAGAGGATGCGGTAATCGGGTTTTCCTCAACCAAGGGGCCTCTGCGATTCGTATGTCCGCACGATATACTTTAGCTTCCAAAACAGGCACGGACCATTCGTTTTTTTGCAAAAAGGCTTCTAATATCGGTGTGATTGATTTTCCAGAATAATATACAAACCGATTTTCTCTGCATCCAAGAGCCCTTAACTCCGATTCCAATAAGTTCAGCAGAGAAGTAGCGACACCGATCCTTCTGAACGTAGGATTCACGAAGAAAGATACAACTTCGGCCTTCTTCGTATTCGGAATCCAACGTGCAACCACGAGGCCRATCGGACGTCGTTCATCACTAGATGTAGGGATTAAGGAGAGCTCCTCAGCCCCTATAGCGAGGATTGTTGGATCCCCGTCAATTCGCTGTAGTAAGGGAGCTAAGTGCTGGAAGGTTAACGCCTCGTAACGAGCGGAATTGCTGCCATCAAGATGAATCAATTGGTACAAGCCAGCACCTCCATAGCTAGCATGAATAGAACGAACCTATCCCACCAAAGCTGCAATGAAACCCCGACTGCTCGGGGTTTTCATTGCAAATGATGTAGACAAGATTATAAGCGACCAGCTTGTTACTAGATAGTATTTTGAACGCGGGTTGCTAACCTATCAGTTGCAGTTTCCAGCTTGTTGCCAAAATTGTTAGCTGTATCTGTAACGGCATTTCCAACTGTGTTAGCTGCACCTGTAATAGCGCCACCGATATCATTGAACGTTTCTGTGACAGAGCTTTTGCTTCCGCCAGCAACTGCTTCCAGTTCGGTTTCGGACAACTCATCCTCGGACGACTTAACAGCAGCCAGTACGATTGTAGCGTGGTATGATGCGCCGTCAACTACGTTCAGCTTGAACTCGGCCGGAATTTCTTTGCCGGTTACTTGTTTTACTGCTGCACGAATGTCGCTCACGCACAGGGCCTTGAACTGTTCATCCGAACCTGCCTTGGTCATAACTTGCTGTACAGTTGCTTGAATTTCTTCTTGAGTCCAGCTCATAAATTAATTCCTCCCAAAACTTGATTTTGAACACTATGAATGATTACTTAATAGGACTTTGAATGTTATTGATAAACGTAAGGGTTCCACCTGTTACAGAGTCGGCCACTGTATTAGCTGCACCTGTAACAGCACCTCCAACCGTGTTGGCTGCACCAGTAATAGCGCCGCCGATATCATTGAATGTTTCTGTGACGGAACTCTTGCTTCCGCCAGCCACTGCTTCCAACTCGGTTTCGGACAATTCATCCTCGGATGCCTTAACAGCAGGCAGTACGATTGTTGCGTGGTACGATGCGCCGTCAACTACGTTCAGCTTGAACTCGGCCGGAATTTCCTTGCCAGTTGCTTGCTTAACTGCGGAGCGAATGTCGCTCAGACACAATGCCTTGAACTGATCGTCCGAACTTGCTTTCGTTAATACTTGTTGTACGGTTGCTTGAATTTCCTCTTGAGTCCAGCTCATGAATAAATCCTCCAATAAATGATTTTTGCCTTACAACAATCATTGTATCAGGTCAATATCAAACCCTACTGAAGCTAACTTAAAATCTAGTTAAAGTTTCATAGTTAGGCTAATTGCCGTTTCGCAAGTTCTGCAAACAACCCGTCTTCACCGATCAATTCGGTGTATGTTCCCGATTGTACAATACGTCCTTTATCCAGTACGTAGATCCGATCCGCATTCATAATGGTGCTTAGTCGGTGTGCAATTACAATTCGGGTAGCTTGCAGTTTCTCCAGGCTCTCGCTGACGATCGCTTGAGTCCGGTTGTCAAGTGCGCTCGTAGCTTCATCGAACAGAATGATATTCGGCTTCCTCGCGATCGCTCTTGCGATCAGTAGTCGCTGACGTTGTCCACCAGATAGTGTCGATCCTCCTTCGGATACTACCGTATGCATACCCATCGGCATTTGCCGAATATCGCCATCCATACCGGCCATACGTGCCGCTTCCCAAGCGTGATCGATCGTCAAGTTGGAAGAACCGACAATGTTCGAGAAGATGTCGCCAGACATCAGCTTACCATTCTGCAGAACAACGCCCAATTGGCTGCGCAAGGCACGAACGTCGAGCATCTTCATATCCTGCCCGTCATAATAGATCGTGCCGGATTCCGGCTTCTCGAAGGCAAGCAACAAGCGGAGCAGAGTAGATTTCCCGCAACCCGAAGCACCAACTAGAGCGATAAATTCACCTGGCCGAATTTGAAGTGAAATATCATTCACTACCATCGGCTGGTCAGCTCTATAACGGAAATGTAGATGCCGAACTTCAATGGCTCCTGTTAATTCACCTGGGTCATCCAACGCTTCGTGAACTTCTGGAACAGTCTGCAGGATCGGCTTCGCTCTCTCGTACACAGGTACGATCTGAACAACGGATATAATCGCGCTAGACATACCTAACATAGATCCAAGAAAGGAGGAGAATGCAGCAAAGAATGCAATGAACTTACCCGCACTGAACGATGTATCCCCTGAAGCGACCATATAGAACAAGATAATTGACGTAATCGTAGGAAATATTGCATGAAATACGCCATGAGCATTCTCGACCATATGAGCTTGATACGCCGTTTGCTTCTGCTCTCCGAATAACCTCGCCCAGAGAAAGAACGCTCGTTTCTCTGCCGCTGCCGTCCGGAACTTGGCGATACCATTAATGATTTGCAGGACGGTTCCGGATATTTTCCCTTGAATGCTGAGTAGTTTCCGTTGATAGCGAATTTGGCTAATCCCTACGCCCACTGTCACTGACATGGAGATCAAGACTAGAACCGCGGCAATCAAGGCTAACTTCACATCGTAATAGAAGAGCAAAAAGAAGTTAAAGGAAGAGAATATCC
>NZ_JBFUIX010000193.1:0-5291 GCF_056401635.1 Paenibacillus sp. P4_E11
CCACTTGCATAATCAGCTGATTATGCCCCGTCACCGTGCCCTTGAAGGCGATTCCTTGCTGGGTCAGTATCCCATTCAACGATAGCTGCGTCTTCCCTGTAAACGCGAAATTGTCCTTACCGGATAAGCCCGATACGGCATTGTCGAATATCTTGTCAGGGTCCATATAGTTCATCCCGCAACCAGCAGATAAACATAACGACAAACAAAGACCCGAGAGCAAATAAGCCCGGCCCCCGATCAGTTGGTATCGACGTATATAACGCATTATGGTTGGAATCGATCGTTCCATTCAGTTCTCCCCCTACGATTGTCAACTACTACGCATAGCGTTATCGTTTCCCATGAGGGGGAGGTTATGCAAGCTTAACCAAGACGAATCTGATTTTTGCCCGAGCTCTTCGCCTTGTAGAGGGCCATATCCGCTCGGTAGAACAGTGTTTCTACGCTTAACTTGGCATCGTTCCAAGTCCAGTCTGACACACCACACGATACCGTCACCATCGGTGTAGTTTCCATCCTTACTTTATTGCAGATCCGTTCGGCGACGTGAATCGCTTGATCACGATTGAGCTTCGGAAAGTATACCGCCAGCTCCTCTCCTCCCCATCGGGCGGCTATATCTCCATCACGGATGCAAGATTTAATAATTCGACTAACTTGGATGAGTACATCATCCCCAATCTGATGCCCATGGGAATCGTTAACTTTCTTAAAATTGTCGATGTCCAAGAGGACGAGTGAACCGCAAGCGTCTTTCTTCTGAAACGCCGCGATATGCTCATCTAAATAATGGCGGGCGAACAAACCGGTCAGATGGTCGGTCGCAACCATTCTGCGCACTTCCGCATGAAGGCTAGCATTCGTAATTGCCAGCCCAATGTGGCCTGAGAGAACTTGTAGCAGCTTGTAATTATTGTAGGAAAAGTAACTCGGAGTGCGGTGTGCGATTAAGATGGCCCCGATTGATTCATCGTGATCCAGAATAGGGGAGGCAAGCAGCGACCGGGCTTCCGTTGCATCCATCCAGACAGAATCGATCGGGCAATCTCCCCGGTAGTCAGATAAAATGACAGGTTCCTTCTTCTTAACGACAAGTCCCGCGAATCCGTAATCCAAGGAAACCCGCTCGTGCATGAAAGATTCCGGATGACTGGCTTGAACGACCAGCTCACTTCGAACTTTGTCCAGCTCAACTATACATGCAAATTCGGCTTGAAATATATGTGTCAGTTCGTCGACTGCGTATTGAAAAATGTCTTGCAGCTTCAAGCTGCTTTGGTTCAATCGTTGCGTAATCTCATTAATCAGCTGCAACTCTTGAACAAGCCGCACCGTCTGGCCGAACAGCTGTGCGTTCTCAAACGCCGTACCAGCAGCGTCAGTCAAATGCGCAATGAAATCCAATTCCTCAGCAATACACGATCGAGACACAGATTCCATGTGGAGTACACCATATACACCTTGCTTACCTTGGAGAGGAATTGCCACTGCACGAACATCCGCACTCGGATTGGAATATTCTTCCTCCAACACGATGCAGCCATCCATGAACGATCTGGAGCATAAATGATCGCAATCATGTAAAGTAAGCGGTTTAACAGGGAAATCAGGGCATAGATGATCTTGGGATACGTACAGTTGTTTGGGGAGTCCGGGGTAGAGGATGTCAAGACAAGTCATCCATTCTGTCAATATCGCATTCACATCATTAAGTTCGTGGAGTTGTCTGCTTAGATGAAATAAAGTACCTTGCCGCTCAGAGGCCCTCTTGGCACGACTTAACGTTTCCATCAGCCATCTGTTATCGGCTTCCTCCCTCTCCATCTGAAAGCGGGCAGTAAGCGCGATGCAGAGCGAGCGTAACATGAACACAACCTCACTCCCAGTTTGCTCGGAAGCCATCGATAGCGTTACCGTCATATTCAACGGCTCAAGTCGTATAGCTTGTGTCTCGTAAGCTACTGATTCTGAATGAGTGAGCGAGTCATCTTGCCTGCTCATGTTCCCCTTCAATTGCCTTGTCGCCCAAGGCGTTCCCTCGGGTCCCAGCATGGCAATCGTTATGTCGAATTCGATGTGGTCCGATGTCAGTTCATCGATAAGACTATGAAAAGCTTCAGTCAATTGGGTCGTATAGGAATTGTGATCCCGAGATTGGCGATCCGTCCCAACTGCGAATATTCCGTTTCCAGGGAATGTATCTGTAGGATTATGTATCGCCTGCGTTGGTATTCGTTCTTCTCCCATGACAAGCTCCTTCTAGTAATCATTCAATACTATAATAGTACACATAACAAACCATCCTTGTCAGCATATATTATTCGTCAAAATGCTCCACAAACCGCCATGTACTGCGATTCTCAAAATCGGCATCACGATTTTTACTTGGTTTACTTGACACTGCTACCCTTTATCTTATAGAATTAATAGTCGAGTGGAATCAGATCATCTTCGATCATATTTTGGTGTCACCCTTACTAATTTTGTTGCTGACAGGACTGCGGCTGAACATTCCTGGCAGATGAATTCGGAACGAAATTTTGAATTCTGTAAACAAAGTTAGGCACCCGGGATAATCTTGTTCTCCAAACCAACCAATACATTAAAATGTTGAAGGAGTCACGAATACATGGCACGCTATACAGGTCCTAAATTTAAATTAAGCCGCCGTCTGGGCATTTCCTTGAGCGGTTCCGGTAAAGAATTGAAACGCGCATTTCCTCCAGGACAACATGGTCCAGGACAACGTAAGAAAATGAGCGGTTACGGTATTCAATTGCAAGAGAAGCAAAAGCTTCGCCACATGTATGGCCTAGGTGAGAAGCAATTCCGCAACTTGTTCAACAAAGCTTCCAAGCTGAAAGGTATTGCCGGTGAAAACTTCATGGCACTGTTGGAAAGCCGTCTGGATAACCTCGTTTATCGCTTCGGACTGTCCAACTCCCGTGCAGGCGCTCGCCAGCTCGTATCGCATGGTCACGTGACTGTTAACGGTAAGAAAGTGGACATCGCCTCCTACTTGGTTAACACAGGTGACGTAATCGGTCTTCGTGAAAGAAGCCGCGGCTTGTCTACTATCAAAGAAGCTTTGGCAAACCGTAACTTCCTGCCAGCCTACGTTGAATTCAACGAAGCTGCTATGGAAGGCAAGTTTGTCCGCCTTCCAGATCGTTCCGAAATGCCTCAAGAAATCGACGAGAAACAAATCGTTGAGTTTTACAGCCGTTAATATCAAACGTCCGGACACATCGTCCGGACGTTTTTTTGTGCCTGCATGCTCACTCTATTTTGCTGATAGCGCTACTTTGACGAATTTCCTTTTTCCTACTTGAATCACATCTCCATCTGCTATCCGGACTGTGCCCAGCGGGTCGTCCAGCTTCGCCTCGTTAATCTTCACAGCCCCTTGCATCACGCTACGTTTCGCCTCTGCGTTTGAGGACTGCAACCCCAAGCTCACTAGGAGAGGAACGATCCGAACTCGACCTTCACTATCAAGCAGATCAGCCGATACGGACATCGTCTCCATATCGTCCGGAAGAGCACGCTGCTGGAAGACGGTCACGAAGTGCCGTTCAGCCTCGTCTGCCGCTTGAACCCCGTGGTACATTCTGACGAATGTATGCCCGAGCTGCATCTTCGCGTCTCGAGGGTGAACTTCTCCAGAAGCTAAGCCATTTCGTAATTCGTCCAGCTTGGCGGCCGATATATCGGTAGCCAACTCATAATACTTGAGCATCAGCTCATCAGGCACCGACATCGTCTTCCCATATATATCGTTCGGCGACTCGCTGATGCCAATGTAATTGCCCAGACTCTTGCTCATCTTCTGCACACCATCCAGCCCTTCCAGTAAGGGCAGCGTAATGGCTGCTTGTGTGGGTACCCCGTATTCTTTTTGCAGCGTGCGCCCCATCAGTAGGTTGAATTTCTGATCGGTGCCACCCAATTCGATGTCACTCTTTAACGCGACGGAGTCATAACCCTGCATGAGCGGGTAAAAAAACTCATGAATGCTGATCGGAAGTCCGGTTGTGTAACGTTTCGTAAAATCGTCACGTTCTAACATTCGCGCTACGGTGACACATGCCGCCAGCCGGATGACCTCATTGAAGTGCAGCAGATTCAGCCACTCGGAATTGAAGTAGACCGTMGTCTGCGCAGGATTCAATATCTTGAAGATTTGCTCCTGATAAGTTTTGGCATTCCGCATCACATCGTCCTCACTCAGTTGCTTGCGCGTCTCCGACTTCCCGGTAGGATCGCCGATTCGACCTGTGAAATCCCCGATGATCAACTGAACCTCATGACCGAGCTCCTGAAATTGCCGCAGCTTGTGCAGCACGACCGTATGCCCCACATGAATATCTGGCGCGCTTGGATCGAGACCGAGCTTAATCTTGAGCGGTCTGACCTCCAACACCGACTTCTCCACTTTATGCCTAAGCTCATCCTCCGGTATGATCTCAACGACGCCCCTGCTAATAATTTCCATTTGGCGCTCCACTTCCTGCAGCTGTTCGATCGATAGTTTACTTAGCTTCTCCATTCTGATTCGACTCCTCTCTTGTATGTGTGTGCTAAACGCAAAATAACCCCACAAAGTGACGCGGGGCCCTCGAAGCATATTCCGATTACTTTGCGGGGACCCCGGGACAAAAAAAACCTTCCTGTCCCCAAAAAAGGGACGAGAAGGAATTCACCCGCGGTACCACCCTAATTAAAGCGCTGCTATCGAATGCTGTGGCAAGATACTTACTGTCAAGTAGACGAAGCATATCGAGCGCTCTCACTTAAGCCTGTTAACGGGATGGTCCCGGATAGCGGATAATGACGGCATGCACCGCTTTCCCCTCTTCTGCTCCAGACGGTATTTCGACTTCTCGGGCTCGTATCGGCTCGCACCTCCGCCGACTCTCTGAAACGGTTACCGCAGTCTACTGTCAGCGTTCATCCGACGAATATTCCCTATAGAATAATCGTTCGGCAGTACCACTGTCGTCCTTCCAAGCATTTCGCTGTAAATAAATTAGTTAAGTTATAACACAATAAGAAGAGCGCGTCAACGCAGCGCAGGATAGGATCGTCAGTCCCCATATGCTATAATAGATCTGCCGCACCTCGTCAATACGCGCGCTTATTAGAAGTAGGAGGTTCATAATGTCAGAAGATTCATCTCAAAAGCAATCATTTTTCCAAAAACATCCTAAAACTCGCACGACTCTACTATTCGGGTTAGGTGTGCTGAAATGGACGTTCATTCTCGGCATGCTCGGTCTACTCTTGGG
>NZ_JBFUIX010000194.1:0-5279 GCF_056401635.1 Paenibacillus sp. P4_E11
ATCTATTACCAGGCGGCGGACAAGAGCCAGGGGAGAAGCTCAATGAATGTCTGATTAGAGAGTGTAGGGAAGAAACCGGATATGATGTTGAAGTTCAAGATCTTATTTTCGTTAGAGAATGTTTTTTAGATAAAGATTTACATAGAGTAGAATTAATATTTAAAGCTGAAATACGCAAAGAGACTATTGCAACGGGAATGGACAAGAATCAGGTCGGAATTGAATGGATTGATTTAGATAATATAATTGAAGAACCTCTATTTCCATTAGAGCTCCGAAAACTCATACAATCATATAATGAAGAACAACAAGAACATGTATATCTAGGGGAAATTCATTGATGATCGGGTAAATTCAAGAAGGCAAGAACATCCGATAACACCGTTTTCCCGCAGCGGGCTTACGCCCCTTAATCTGCCCGAGGCATTTCGAGAAAGTGGAATCAGGCAGACACACTTGCACCACCTAACCTCATCGCGGCCGCCCTTCGGGCTTAAGGTGGTGAGGCGTCGGGAACACAACAACGTTATAAGAAATCCCCGCGAAACTAAATATACTCAAACAAGTTAAGGTGGAGCAAGTATGGGGAATAAAATTCAAAGACAATTTACAAAAGAGATGAAAAAGATCTCAAGGCAAGAGTCACGAAGAAAAAATAGATTTTATAGCTTTTTGGAAAGAGATATTATTACTGGATATTACTCTATTAAGAAGCGAGAAACCAATAAGTTTGTTTTGTTTTTTATTAAGATAATGCAGTTTATTTTGAGTGCTTTTATTCTTATTTTTGGAATGTTGTTGGCATTAGCGATTATTAACCTTGAATTGACAGAGGTATTCTTCTTATCAGCTCTAATTTCATTAACCTTATTATTTTTTGGATTTATCCATCCTAATATAATATGGGCTCCTCATAGAAGAATTCCAAGAAGAAGAGTATTGAAATTGTTTGGTAGTGTAACAATAATATGCTTATTTGTTGGCATAGTATTAGCAGTTTTTACTTAATAGAGCATCTAAGAGTAATTTGAGTATCGCTTTGATGGCGGGGACATCATATAACACCATATTCACGCTGCGGCCGGCTACGCCGACCTTGGTCTGCCCGTGGTATTTCGAGGAAGTGGATTCATCAGACACACCTGCACCGACTAACCGCGTCGCGGCCGCCCCTACGGGGCTTAAGTCGGTGAGGCGTCGGGAACACAACAACGTTATCGGAAATCTCCTGAAAACAAACAAATTCTTAATGACTTAAAGAGAATATAAAACCAGATCGCATAGGGGGTATCAGGTGGCTTTAGATTGTTATCTTAAGGACGCGGATGGGTTAAGAATTTATCACTATCCTATTAATGATTCATTGCATAAAGAGATTTTTTCAAATATTAATAAAACTATTCGATTTCCAACACTAAATAAACTGAATGACTACTATAAAGATAGTAGGATTGCGGAGAGTGAGATCCCAAGCTTTATGGATGAATTGAAAAACTTAAAACCTTATTTATCTAATGAAATACAAACAAAAATAGAAGAGTTAATAGACATGATAAGTGACAATCGGGTTAATAGAATCGAATGTTTTTGTGATTGAAATAATAAAGTAATAAATTTACAAGAGCTTTTTGAGAGTAAACTCGAAGACGCAGGAGACTTCACATAACACTGTATTCACGCTGCGGGCCATTTGGCCCTTGGTCTGCTCAATGGTTTTCGAGGAGCGTAATCAGCAGACAACCCTGCACTGGCTAAGTCCGTCGGACTTGGCGGTACAGTGCCTTTAAGCCAGTGAGGGTTCGTGAACACGGAAACGTTAGCTGAAATCAACGAATGGAACATGAATATTATTAAGGCAGTTTCTCTTAATCTGAAAGGAGGAAAGTCGGTGGGGCTTATACTTGAAGAGAAAACAAGACGAAATATCGAGGATGGCAAGCGAGCTATCTTTACTTTATCTGCGTATACTGATGATTTTCACCCTAATAATGACGAAGGGTGTTATACATGTACTATACGGATTTTCGATCCTAATAATAACATTGTCGATGAGTTCTATAGACATTTTTTGGTGAATGATTTTAATGACAAGCATTACAAACACTTCATTTTGAAATTTTCGAGAGACATATATTATCGTGAACAATTTAATATCAAGAACGACATTGTAGAAAAACGTAATAATAATGAAATTGACGAAGAACTTGTAAACATAATTGCTAAGCTTAACTTATTAGGGCTTAGGACAGAATATTCTTGCCAAGGAACTAAGACTCCGTGGATTGAAAGGCCACATAGAAGTGACGGACACAGTGTAACTGCTTATATAACATTCGTAGACAAGTTACCGAACGAGTTTATGCACTTGGCAAATAAATGTGAATATATTGTAGTTGATAGCATGACAATCCGCTCTAAGAGACGAGATTATAATATTCTATTTCCCGGATGCATGACCGAAATTATTGATAAATGGGAAACAACACGATAAGCAAAAAATATAAGAATTGTTGGTAGCTCAAAGAAGTCGTTGACATCAGATAACACCGTATTCACGCGGCGGGCCGACATTCGTCGACCCTTGATCCGCCCGAGGCATTTCGAGGAAGCGGATTCAGGCGGACAACCCTGCGAACCTAACCGCATCGCGGCCGGCTCCTCCGTAGCCTTAAGGTTCTCGGATTCGTGAATAAAAGAACGTTATCGGAATCAGCATAAATTATAACAAAAGCAAAACCGAAAAACTTGATTACTTAAAGACGTCTAATAAGGAAGATTAAATTAATGAAAGAAAAACTTAAAAGTAGAGATTTTCAGCTTTGGTATTACAGGGTTAGTCATGGTGAGCTTCTAATAAGGAGCCCAAAGGATAAAGAGAACATAACTAATATTGATATTATGTTTTTTGATGTTAAATATATTGAATTACCTAGACACTTACCTAATCTCACATTAGAAGAAGCAAAATATGAAGATAAAATATATTTAAAGGAAAAGACAGGTCACAACTATTTGAAGAAAGATATAGTAGTTATCAATTCAAATGGAAATCGCCATATAATTGTTGCGACAATTTATAAGATTATTGAAAATGAACTTGATTTATTTGATCTTCCATTTGAAAAATTAGGTCATTAAAAACAAATACAACCATAAGAGATCTTTTAGTATTTCAGAGGAGACGCTGACATCCGATAACATCGCATTCAACGCGGTGGGCCGGGACAAGCCTGACCCTTGGTCCGGAAGAGGCATTTCGGGGAAGCATATTCATCGGACACATTTAACCGGCTAAGTGGCAGAGCCACCCGGCACTACGTGCCTTAAGCCGCTTGAATGTCGTGAATGCGGGAACGTTATAAGAAATTAGCGCAAAGCAAATAAAATCAAAGAGGAATCCTAAATGACAATAACAATCCGTTTTGCTCAAAATGATGATTATAACGATGTATCAAATCTGGTAAGACAAATTCATCAGTTACATGTAAGCGCCCGGCCAGATATCTATTCACCCGATCCCAATCCAATGGGGAAGGATTACTTTCTGAAACTTCTTAGAGAAGATAGGTCTCAAGTGATTGTAGTTGAAGATCAAGGACAAGGGAAGGTAATAGCTTATTGTGTGATTAGAATTGATGAACCACCACATCGTCCTATTTATACTTCAAGGAAGTACATTTTTATTGATGATTTTTGCGTTGATGAGAACGAACGAGGGCATGGCATTGGAAAGAAATTATTTAAATTTATTATTACTTATGGGAAAGATATTTCGGCAACCTGTATTGAATTAGGAGTATCTGAGTTTAATAAAGAAGCAATAACCTTTTACGAAAACCTTGGAATGCAAACAAGAAGTAGAAAACTAGAATTAAATATAGAATGATATTGTAGCGAGAGCTCCGAAGGCGCCAACATCTTATAACACCATATTCACGCATCGGGCCATTCGGCCCTCGATCCGGACCAAGGTTAGAAGAGGTTTCGGGAGTTATTTCAGCAGCAAGGAAATAGACTCAGCCGGACACACCCGCACCACCCTAAGGTCCTTCGGACCTTAGGGTGGTGCGGGCGTCATGAATACACAGAACGTTATATGAAATCACAAGCGATTGTGTGCGGGATTGTTCGAAGAAGTGGTTATAGTCGAATCAATGAATCCTTTTCTCGGGTTTTTATTAAAAACAGAGGTGATCATATGAAATCAGTTATTAAAGAAGTCGGGAGTATCTTTATTCCGGTCAAGAATCTAGAGGAATCAATTAGATGGTATGAAAGTATTTTGGGGTTTAAGCTTACCGTTCACTGGGGATTGGGAGCCACTTTGAAAATACACAACAATTCAACTGTTTTAGGTTTAATACAAGTGCATGAGAACCAACCTGTTAAATTTAAGAATAAAGAAAACTTGAATACTTCTTATTATAATTTTTTAACCGAAGATATTTACTTCGCATATGACTTCCTAAAACAAAACAATGTTAAGGTGTACGAAATACATGACAACGGGGATTTTTATTTAATGGACTTTGAAGATCCTGATGGAAATGTGCTGAGTATGATTGATTTGAGACAGGATTCAAGATGGATAAAGAATTTTAATGCATGATTTATGAAGGTAAAACTGGGGGGCTTGTGACATCATGTAACAATGTGTTCACGCATCGGGGACAAGCCGCCTCGGTCCGCCCGAAGCATTTCGAGGAAGAGATTTAGGCGGACAACCCTGCACTGGCTAACCGCGTCGCAGCCTGCCCTCCGGGCCTTAAGCCAGTGAGGGTTCGTGAATACAAGAACGTTATATCTTATGAGGAAATGTATCAATACCTTGAAGAGACATTTACTCACGATATAGCGAAGAAGTTGATCGAATCAGTGGTAGTTGTAATTAACAACAGACTGTCATATCAGAGCGTTGGCTGGGGTTCAATGAATGATTGGTCAAGGGCTAATGGGATGATCGTGAGTAGGGATGAAAAGACAATTATATATAAATTTAAAGTACCAGTATTTGGTGATGATTATCCTGCAGACGAGATTCAAATTGAATACCAATATATTACTAACAAGGGATGGAGAATAAATAGTCCTGCAAGATTACTCAGGTATCCCGTTACTTCACATAACACCGCATTCCCGCAACGGGAGCTGTCGCTCCCTGTCGTCGAGAGGAATTTTCGAGGTAGCATAATCAGGCAGACAACCCTGCACTGGCTAACCGCATCGCGGCCGGGGGTGATGCCCCTTAAGTCAGTGAGGGTTCGGGAATGCAAGAACGT
>NZ_JBFUIX010000195.1:0-5269 GCF_056401635.1 Paenibacillus sp. P4_E11
CGTCTAACGAATCTACGGCGCGGAAGTTGCTTTCCATAAACGACTTGGCATTGGCAAACATTTGGGTATGGATCTCATCCAGCATCGTCCGTACTTCCTCAACCAATCGATCCTGCGAAACGATACGCTTCTCACCCGAGACACGAGAGACGAGGACAACTTGTCCATTCTCCATATCGCGAGGGCCGAGCTCGATACGAATCGGCACACCACGCATCTCATATTCGTTGAACTTCCAGCCCGGGCTCTGTTCGCGAGCGTCTACCTTAACCCGTACACCGGAGCGCTTCAACTCAGCGAACAGCTCATCGGTCTTGGCAATAACCATCTCTCTAGTCTTAGGAGGTCCAATTGGGATCATAACCACCTGTACAGGTGCTACCTTAGGAGGAAGTACTAGCCCACGATCGTCACCGTGCACCATGATGAGAGCGCCGATCAAGCGGGTGCTAACTCCCCATGAGGTCGTATGTACGAACTGCTGTTGATTGTCCCGATCGAGATATTGAATTTCGAACGCTTTGGCGAAATTTTGTCCCAAGTAATGGGATGTCCCCGCTTGTACGGCTTTACCATCCTTCATCATAGCTTCGATGGAGTAAGTATCGACTGCCCCCGCGAACTTCTCGGAAGGCGTTTTTTGACCCACAATGACCGGAATCGCTAAGAAATTCTCGACAAAATTCCGGTAAATCTCCAACATCTGCATCGTTTCCTTGCGTGCATCTGCTTCGTCTTCATGCGCGGTATGACCTTCCTGCCAGAGGAATTCAGTCGTGCGCAGGAACGGTAACGTGCGCTTCTCCCAACGAACGACGTTCGCCCATTGGTTGATGAGCAACGGCAAGTCGCGATACGATTGAATCCAGTTCGCATACATATGGCCGAACATCGTTTCCGATGTTGGGCGAATGGCCAGTCGCTCCTCCAGCTTCTCCCCCGCCGCTTCCGTTACCCACGGAAGTTCGGGATTGAACCCTTCCACGTGCTCCTTCTCTTTCTGGAAAAAGCTTTCAGGAATGAACAACGGGAAGTAGGCGTTACGATGCCCGGTTTCCTTGAACCGTGCATCGAGCTCGCGTTGAATGTTCTCCCATATTTCGTAGCCGTCCGGACGAAACACAATACAACCGCGGACTGGTGAGTAGCTCATCAGTTCCGCCTTGCTGATCGTATCAATGTACCAGCGGGAGAAATCCTCGCTCTGTGGTGTGATCTCCTTGACGAACTGCTTTTCTTTATCTTTTGACATTAGCGGTCACCTAAGCCTTTTGAATTATTAATACCATTAACCTTCTCCACGTACAAGCCGAAGGATATCATTATACGTCACGGCAATCATGAGCAACATCAGCGCCGCAAAGCCTATGAAATGCACGAGACTTTCCCGATTCGGGTCAACTGGACGCCCGCGAACCGCTTCGAATGCCAGGAATACAAGTCGGCTGCCGTCCAAGGCGGGGATCGGAAGCAAGTTGAATATACCCAAGTACAGACTAAGCACTGCAGCCCAGAACGTATATTGTGGAAGTCCAGCACTCGCGTGTTCGCTCGTCACTTCGACCATCCGTACCGGACCGCCAAGATCATCAAGCGAGAATTGCCCTAGAATAAGCATCTTGAAGCCGAGCAAGATTTGCTTTGTCGCCAGCTGCATATTGTCCCAACCACCGCTAAACGCTTCGCCGAAGCTGGTACTACGCTTATCTGAGTTCAAACCCACACCAACCATAATACGGTTGTCTGCGTTCTTAGTGGGCGTTACCTGGATCGGTGTTTCCTTGCCTTCACGTAGTACTACCCAATCCATCTTCTTATCAGCAGACTGACCGATCAACTCCGTTAATTTGCTCGTTGAAGTTTGGATCTGTGTTCCATTCACGGTCTTGATGATGTCACCGGCCTGAATACCAGCTTGCATGGCTGGAGAGTTCGGCTCTACTTTCTCAATCTTCACATTCGTCGGCATCCCAGCCAAGAACATGACGGTTACGAATAAGACGAAGGCCAGAATGAAGTTCATGAAAGGCCCGGCAAAGATGGACAACGCTCGTTGTCCAACCGTTTTACTGCCGAATTGGCGATTCCATGGTGCAATCTGTGTTTCTTTGCCCTTTGTGATCATAAGCGCTTCCGGATGTATCTGGAACGATTCGACTCCACCTGCGTCGAGACGGACGAACAGTTCTTTCTCCAAGTCAATCTTCTCCACCGAACCCAATATGACATCGGACCGCTGGTCGAGTTGATCTAGGTATATATGTGTGACTTGATTATGCTGCAGCTTCACGGCAATGGTCTGCCCCGGCTGTATGTTGACGATCTCTGGATCTTCTCCGGCCATGCGGACAAAGCCGCCTACCGGTAATAATCTTAGTGTATATCGAGTCTCCCCACGCTTGAACGAGAACAGCTTCGGACCGAAGCCGATCGCGAACTCTCTGACGAGAATTCCTGCTCGTTTGGCGAAATAGTAATGACCCCATTCATGAATCGTGACTAGCACGAAGAACAGAAGCACGATCTGAAATATGACCTGCGGTGACATGACATCTTCCTTTCGGGCTTAGCAACCCATAGACTGGACAAGCCTGCTCTAAGATTAACATTATTCCTTATATGAATACAAGCTTGGCCCCGTCTATAGAACTACCACTTACAACTGAAGACTGAAAGCTGTTGCTCTTGCCCACTGATCCTGTTCGGCAATCGCTTCTAATGTCGGGTTATTCGTCTGCATATGAGCCAACAGTACCCGTTCAATAATTTCTTCTATATGCAGGAAGGCGATCTCGCCTTGCAGGAACCTCGATACTGCCACTTCATTGGCTGCATTAAACACGGTCGGAGCCGTTCCTCCAAGCCGTCCGCATTCGAACGCCATTCGTAAGCAAGGGAAACGCTCGTAATCCATATGGCGGAAATTCAACTGACCAATCTGGGCCAAGTCCAATGACTTGGACGGACTATTCAGTCGATCCGGATAAGTGAGCGCATATTGGATCGGCACTCGCATATCCGGCAACCCTAGCTGGGCGATAACACTTCTATCCTTGAATTCTACGAAAGAATGCACGATACTCTCTGGATGAATGATTACTTCAATCTGATCGTATGGCATGCTGAAGAGCCAATGCGCTTCTATGACTTCCAAGCCTTTATTCATCATTGTCGCTGAATCGATTGTGATCTTAGCCCCCATCGACCAGTTCGGATGAGCCAATGCTTCCTTCACGCTAACGCCTTGCAGCTGTTCTCGGGTTTTGTCACGAAATGATCCACCTGACGCCGTAAGGACAATCTTCTCGATTTGATCGGCAGACTCTCTGTGCATGCACTGAAAGATCGCCGAGTGCTCGCTATCGACGGGCAACAACATGACGTTGCGGCGCGCTGCCGCTTCGGTAACCAGATGACCTGCACTAACCAGTGTCTCCTTATTCGCGAGCCCAATATGCTTACCTGCTTCGATTGCAGCTAATGTCGGACCGAGCCCTTGACTGCCTACCATCGCTGTAACGACGAGCTCGGCTTCAGTTGAAGCCGCAGCCTCAATCAGGCCCTCATCGCCGTATACGACCTTCACTCCAGCTCCAATCAACTGCTTGACCCGTTCTGCCGAATCTCGGTCGGCCATAGAGACGAGCTTAGGGTGGAACTGTTTCACTTGCTCCACGACCAGATCAACGTTTTTCCCAGCAGCCAGTGCTTCCACTTGGAAAAGCTCCGGATGGTGGGCAATGACGTCTAACGTTTGTGTCCCGACGGAACCAGTAGACCCCAGTACCGCTATGCGCTTCATCCTACATTCCACCTTTATACGGCTTTCGACTTACATGGGAAGTATAGCTAATAAATGAACGAATGGGAATACGATCAGCCAGCTGTCAAATCGATCTAGAACGCCGCCATGCCCAGGCAGTAAAGATCCCGTATCCTTGATATTACGAACCCTCTTGTATGCGGATTGAATCAAATCTCCCATCTGCCCTACAATGGCGACGACAACTCCTACCCACACCGCTTGTCCAATCGAAAGCAAATCCGGATTGTAGAGGGAAAAACAGCTCGCTGCGATAATCGACACGACTATTCCACCCAAGGAGCCTTCAACCGTTTTGTTAGGACTGATCGATGGCCACAGCTTCGTCCGACCCAACCATTTCCCTATAAAATAAGCGCCTGAATCCGTAAGTACGATACAAACGCAAATCAAGAGCGACCAGAACAAGCCTTGTTCCGAGAGCCGAGTAAGGAGTAAATAATGAAATCCAGTCCCTATGTACACTACACCTGTGAACAATAGTGCAATTTGATCGAGCTGTATTTTATTTTTGGACAGGACGGTGATTGCGAACAGAGCAAATAAGGTAATCCACACAATCGCTTCCCAGTTCGGGGTCCAGTCGGTCCAGTCGCTCCATGGGAACACTAATAGAATCATCCCAATAAGTGCAACACCGGCTGAGATTCCGCTCGGGTTCATTCCATTCATACGATTATACTCGAACATGCCAATAACAGCTAACAGCAGAAGCAGCGCAGCATATGCATAGCCGCCCCAAACGAGAAGTGCCAGAAAACCTGCCCCGCCCAATATGCCGGTGACCAATCTTTGTTTCAAGCGTCTACCTCCGTCTCTGCCTAGACTCCGCCATATCTTCGTATTCGTCGTTGATATTCACTGACCGCCTGCCTTAACATCTCTTCGTCGAAATCCGGCCAATATACATCCGTAAACCACAGCTCCGCGTAGGCTAACTGCCAGAGCATGAAGTTACTGATTCGGATTTCTCCGCTCGTCCGAATAATCATATCCGGATCAGGCAAATCTGCGGTCAACAAACAAGCGGAAATGTCCTCTTCCGTAATTTCATCAGGTCTTAATGAGCCTTGCCGAACCGCCTCGGCTATTGTCTGTATGGCTGCAACCATCTCCATACGACTGCCATAGTTGAAAGCAAAGTTGAGAATGAGGCCTGTATTGTGTTTTGTTTTCTCGATCGCTTCTTCTACGGCTGTCAACGTATGCTCCGGTACGTTGTCCTTCCACCCCATCATGCGTACTTGAACATTTTTCTTCACGAGTTCGTCAATTTCAAGCGCCAGAAATTCTTGCGGAAGCTTCATTAGAAATTCCACTTCTTCACGGGGACGCTTCCAATTTTCTGTAGAAAAGGAGTAAAGGGTCAACACTTTGACACCCATGTCATCAGCCGCGATTGTAATCCGTTTGATCGCCTTCATCCCTGCATGGTGCCCGGCAACC
>NZ_JBFUIX010000196.1:0-5203 GCF_056401635.1 Paenibacillus sp. P4_E11
GTATAGGGGATTTCGTGGTATGGAGGTTCAAGCCAAAACTCGCCGGGGTCCTCTTTTTCACTTTCCACTCCTGTGTTCACAATGAATCGACAGCCTCATAACAGTACAAGAGCTGCGGCTTTCTTCTTATATAAGAAGAAGGCCGTTTTMTTTTTTGGAAATAGGAAATGCTAATTTAAACTTCAGACTAACTTGACAATATTGTGTGTTTGGATTTATTATTTAAATAGTTTAAAGATATTGTAGGTAAACAAATTAGCTATAAGCTAACTGTCCTTATACTCAGTATCAACGATCACACAAGGGGAGTGAACAATCTTGGAAGATTTATCACACAAACGGAAGATCACGATTATGATCGCGATTATAGCTGCGATGTTCTTTGCTGCTATTAACCAGACGATCGTGAGCACGGCGATGCCGCGAATTATAGCCATACTCGGCGGCATGGAATACTATACTTGGGTTATCACGATCTACATGCTAACCTCGACGATCGCAACGGTACTTGTTGGTAAGCTGTCCGATATTTATGGACGGAAACCTTTTATACTGGCCGGGATTGTGTTCTTCATTATCGGTGCATTCTTAACCGGTTTTTCCAAAGACATATTTCAACTGATTACGTATCGCGGGATTCAAGGTATTGGGGCTGGTATTATTATGGCCTCGGCGTTCACAGCGGTCGGTGATTTATTCGCCCCGCGGGAACGTGGGAAGTGGACCGGCGTGATGATGGCGGTATTCGGGTTCTCCAGCGTTCTTGGACCGACACTTGGTGGTTGGTTGGTCGACAATATGGAGTGGAAATGGTTGTTTTGGATTTTCTTGCCGCTTGGTGTTGTAGCATTCTTTATGATCCTTTTCCTGTTCCCGAAGGTGGAGCGCAAACAATCCGAAACGATCGATTACGCAGGTTCACTTTTCCTAAGCATTACGATCATAGCTTTGCTGCTCGGATTCTCTTGGGCAGGGACCAAATACGATTGGGGTTCAGGACAAATCATCGGTTTGTTCGCCACAGCACTTGTATCCTTGCTAATCTTCCTATTCGTAGAATGGAAAGCGAAGAGCCCGGTATTACCGCTGTCTCTGTTCCGAAACGATATCGTTACCGTATCCAACAGTATTGGCTTTCTTCTTAACGCGGGGATGATGGGAGCGCTCATTTACCTGCCGTTCTTCGTGCAAGGGGTCGAAGGAATCTCGCCTACCTATTCCGGTTATGTGACGATGCCGATGTCCATTGCTATGGTCGTGCTGAGCACCTTTACCGGTAGATGGATTACCAAGTCGGGCAAGTATAAGAAGTATGCCGTTATAGGGATGCCGATAATGATTGCAGGTATGCTGATAATGGCCTTTATGAACAGCGTGTGGCTAGCAGTAATCGCCATGATCGTATTCGGTCTAGGTCTTGGAGTTGGAATGCCGGTGTTCTCTCTGACGGTGCAAAACGCAGTCAGCCCTGCTCAACTCGGCGTAGCTACAGCATCTTCTCAACTGTTCCGTAACTTGGGCGGTACGATCGGGATTGCTATTATGGGTACAGTTATGCAGTCAAGTCTGACGAGGAATATGAAGGAAATAATGGAGTCTGGCAAGGGAGCCGACTTGAGTAAGCTTGATCCTGAGATGGCTAGTAAGCTGGCTCCCTTCCAAAATCCACAGATGCTGTTGGATCAGCCCAAGCTGGAGCAGCTTCACCAGACGTTACCGGCAAACGTGCAACCCGTGTTTACTCAAATTATCGATACGACTCGCGATGCATTGAGCGGCTCGTTAACTACAGTATTCCTGTCAGGTGCAGCGTTATTGGTTATCGCTATGATACTTTCGTTCTTCCTGCGTGAAATACCGCTTCGGACATCGAACAAGATGCCGGAAGCCGACAAGCCTGTTGGCCAGCAAGTTAAACCTGAAACGGCTCATTAAGAGAGGACTAGTCGTATGCAAGCTCATGAAATCATGATCAGTCCCATCTATAAAGTGAAAGAAACGGATACAGTACGCTCAGTCATTGAACGGTTTCTGGAGCATCGCATTAGCGGTGTTCCGGTCGTTAATGAAAGGAATGAGATAGTTGCATTCGTTAGTGATGGTGACATTATGCGTTATATCGGCAAGCACGAGGATCTGGTTGTGGATTCTTATTACTATTCCGCGGTGCTCAAGGGAGACGACGAACAATTCGAAGAGCGGGCAGAAAGCCTGCTCCGACTGAACGTGCTGGAAATTGCCAAGCGCAAAGTGATCAAGGTTGGTTGGGACGTGGAAGTCGAGAGTATTGCTGCGATCTTAGGCAAGAAGCAGATCAAGAAGCTGCCCGTAGAACGTAATGGAGTACTGGTCGGTATCATTAGTCGGGGCGATGTGATTCGTCACGCATTCCAATCGATTGTATGAAACTGGATTCGATAACTAAGGACCCCTGGAGTAATTAATACTCTGGAGGTCCTTTTTCATTTCAGTATTTACAATCACTGGTTCACTATGGTATAAAAAATACGAGTAAATACACTTCATATTATCCAACTAGATCAATGTAGTGTATTTGGCATGGAGAGGGAGAGGGGATATTCGGATGATGGATCACATATCGTTCCGCAAATCAAATGTACAGGTAGTAGGCTTGAACCGAACATTATCAGGAGGGAACGCAGTTATACAGGAGACGTCTACGGGCATTACTTGGCAATGGGGATTAATTCGCGTCGAATGCGAGTTGGACCACGATGGGGTCGCTCACTTCGCGGTCGTGAACGATAGCGACGAGGATTTTCGCTTGTCTCAAGTGTGCATAGACTGGCCGGCCACAGTCTTCACGCCACTGCTTGATGCTAGAGATTACGTCCAGCTATATCATTCCCAGGACTTCATGAAGTTATCGGGGGTACGCCCTATTCATCGTCCGAGCGCTTGGTCGAATCCAGCAGAGCCTTCCGGGATGATGACAGTCTTATCGGAACGGTGCAGCGGGCAAGCGATATTGCTGGGGGCACTGCCTCCTTACGAAGATTGTTTCGTCGAAATTCCGATCTTGCACGAGAAGGTGCACCGTGACGGAGCGATCGGCTTCGGCTTTCGTCTTCAGGTCCCGCGTCGACTAGCCAAGTCAAGCCGAGTAGAGCTCGCTCATCTGATCGTTCAGCTCGGCCCGGACAGCGCACAGTTGTTGAAGCGATATGCTCGGCTTATGCAGGAACGTGTTCCGATTGTTCTGCGGAACAAACCTCGTGCGACCGGGTGGAACAGCTGGGACTACTATGCGGGCGCGGTGACGCAAGAGGAAGTTGTCATTCATGCCGACTTTGCTAGGGGTAATTATGGAGACCGGTTGAAATACATAGTGATTGACGAAGGTTATGAATGTCAATGGGGCGTATGGGAAGCTGGCTGGAAGTTCAAGGACGGCCTGGAATCCTTGTGCAAGTCTATCCGACAGGTAGGGTATGAACCGGGTATTTGGACAGCTCCGCTCATGGTCAATGTCTATACACCGTTGTTTCGCCAACATCCCGATTGGTTCGTAGGAGACGCTCAGGGCAACGTATACTTGCAAAATCTAAGTTACGGAAGCATGGCACAGCTCGATATTACGCACTCAGAGGTCGCTGACCATCTGGAGATGACGTTCCGACAATTGCGTGCTGCCGGGTTTACGTATTTCAAATGCGACTTCACCCAATTGCTGCTCGGGGCATCGAAGTTCGCACGTGACGATATTACGCATGCCGGTATGATCCGGAAGTTGTTCGAGATTATACGTGGGGCGATTGGAGATGAAGCTTATTTACTTGCATGCGGAGCGCCTTATGAGGCGGTCATCGGTGTGGCCGATGCGCATCGGACGACAGGAGATATTCATCATTACTGGAGCCAGATTCGGCAAAACATTCGTTCCATGCTCGCTCGTTGGTGGATGCAGGGTGCGGTCGGCAACACCGATCCTGACTTCGCTATCATTCGATGTGAGGCGACGACGGACGATAAGCAACTGAGCCGCAGGCTGCCGCTTGTACCGTGGAATGCTGGCTCGAACTGGACGAGTGGACGTGAGATGGAGCTGGAGGAGGCGAAGACGCTATTGCTCGCTTGCTTCGTGACCGGCGGGGACTTGTTCCTCGGTGATTCGCTGCCGATGCTGAATGCGCTCGGACACGACTTGCTCAAGCGAGTTCTTGAACCTGCTATCGGACCGGGTGTACCGATCAATCTGTTCGAGTATGACGGTGATGAGGTCCCGATCGTGATTGCAGATGGAAACGACCGGAAGCTAATTGTGGTGTTCAATCTGACCGATGATCAACGTCAGGCCGCAATACCTTCTGAATATGCTAGTGCTCAAGGGGAGTGGACCGAGTTCTGGACCGAGGAACGATTGTCAGCTAATCCATTGGTAGACGGGCTTGTCCTTGCGCCTCGTAGTGCCCAAGCATGGTGGTTGCAGGATTAGGTTGGGGATAATAATGATCGATCGATACGAATACCCTGAGGCTTCGGCCTCAGGGTGTTTAACGTTTGATTCTATACTTACTTCTGTTCCTATACGAGCTTCTCTTCCAATCGGTTCAATATCGTATCGAGGCTGTCGAGCTGAGAAATGTAGTACATGAGCTCTTCACGGATCGTGGTCAGTTCGTTGGCCGACACGTTCAAGTCCGCGTATGTCCGGAACGTATGCACGATTTCCCGATACATGTGGTAGCGGTATGGCCGTTTCACGATCTCTTCGCCAACCCATTCAGCGGCTCGCTTCAAGCTCGGCAGGTTGAGCGTATGTCTTCGAATATGCAGTTGCGTTTCGTAAGAGAGCAAGTAATCGACGAAACGTTTCGCAGCGGATTTGCGGACCGACATCTTGTTAATGGCCAACCCGATAATGACAAGCATCGTGCTGGGCTGTTGTAGATGCGGGAGCGGCGCAATATCGTAATCGAACTCGGCTCGCTTCAGATCGTTCAGGTTGGAGTAGGACGCCATGATCATGGAGGCACGTTGGTTCAGGAACATCGTTACGGCGTCAGCATCGCTCTCCGTCGAGAGATGTGGGAAATGTTCACGGACCAAAGTACTGCACAACTCGAACGCTTCACTTATCTTAGGATCTTGTAAGTCGTATTTCCCATTCTCGCCACGAATGAACTTGACGCCGTTCTGCAGCAGGAAGACAGGCCAGCGGTTCTCGGAGAGCAGGTGGAAT
>NZ_JBFUIX010000197.1:0-5184 GCF_056401635.1 Paenibacillus sp. P4_E11
CAGAAGGATAGTGCGGTATGGTCCAATGATCCATTGTTCGCCCCTTTTAATGGTGGTAATAAGATAAATCTTGTAGAAGGAGAGATGGGTAATTGGGGGTTTCTAGATCAATCTGGTGCAGTAGCCATTCGACCGAGGTTTTCTATCGCTTATCCATTTTCCGAAGGGCTTTCTTTTGTTACTACCAAGGATGGACATCTGAATTTAGAGAAGGGCTTGCTTCGGTTGGCATCAACAAGAAATGGGGATTTATCGACAAAGCAGGCAAATTCGTAATCGCCCCCAATTATGACGATATACAGCCGTTTTCAGAGGGGCTTGCTTCAGTGAAAGTAGGGGCTGAGTGGGGGGGGCATTGACACGACGGGAAGACAAGTAGTGGAACCTACGTACAAGGGGATATCCCCTTTCTATTATGGGTTGGCTTTAGTTCGTGGTGAAAGAAGCGGTTTTATTGATCCAACAGGAAAGCTAGTGATAGATTTCCTGGAGTTAGGGATATCAGAATGGGGAGTATTTGAAGGCGAGTCCGCTCCTGTACGACAGAATGGGAAAGTTGGGTATATCAATAGCACAGGGCAATTCGTGATTCCCGCCCAATACGACACAGCTTATCAATTCTCCGAAGACTTAGCTGCTGTGCAATTAATGGGAAAATATGGATACATTGATCGATCGGGCCGGTTGGCCATCGCACCTGAATTTGATTTTGCCTTTCCATTTCGAAATGGGAAAGCTTTTGTTGAACAAAACAAGAAATGGGGGTTCATCAACACCAAAGGAGAATGGGTAATATCGCCTTCATTTACTGGATATGAGTAATGAATGGGGATTTCAGGTATCAGTATTCGGCTTTTTCCAAAAAAGCTAATGGCATGGCTTTATTGTTTAAAGAGAAGCAAATCTATTATTTGTTGCCTGATGGGCAGATTATCGAATATGTGAAACAATAAGAAAGCTGCAGTGATAAACCAAAAGGATCCGACTCAATTGCTCAATTGAGTGCATGCCGGTGTACGGGAAACGTCGTACTCGGAGATGGTGCTGCAGGTCGTCAATTACGGAACGTATCACCGTGGTAACATCGCTGCTATGTTGTGCCAAATGAGTCTTCCTTCCGTCATGACAGAGTGTTCTGGTATGCGGGGTAAGTGCTGAATAATTGGGACAGGTACTCCTATGGAGAGCTGTCCTTTTTTTGTTGGATCTTGGAAGACGACGAGATAAATGTTACACGTTATTATTTTAGATGCAGGTATAATCTGGGATTTATAGAATCTATGAGAGGAGCTGTTATCGTGAGAGAAGAAGGCGAAATAGGAAATTATGTTTTGAATCCTAAGATACTCTAATAACCAGGAGGCTGTTATGATGATTCCTTCAATTGGTTTTAAGAAAGCTTTGCCGGTATGGATAAAAGGTTATGAACAAGAGATGAATGTTCAAGTGGGATTCGTATTGGAATTCGATGCCTTCGAGTCCAATGCGTATACACTGCTGCTTACAGGGTCTACTCTATACAGAGTATTTGTTAACCAATGCTTTGTTCATTACGGTCCAGCGAGAGGTCCACATGGCTTCGCTCGTCTCGACAGCTTAGACTTGAAACCGCATCTCCGAGAGGGAAGGAACCGAATTGCCATTGAAGTGGCCGGTTATAATTGCGACAGTTACTATACCCTGAATCAACCGTCATTCCTGCAAGCGGAGCTTCTAGACAGTCAAGGGAACCCCATATATTCGACTGCACCAGAAGGTCCCTACCGTGGGATTAGACTGACGGGGCGGGTTCAAGAAGTTATGCGCTACTCCTTTCAACGCAGCTTCTCAGAGGTTTACATCCTGCAGACGAAGGATCCTTCTCATGATTGGATTAACGGGATTTCCGAGCAAGAGGCTGCTGTTTTAGCAGTAGTGGATTGGACTGGGACGTATTTGCCTAGGGAAGTGCCGATCCCGCGCTTTGAACTCACATATCCAACATCACTATTGGAACATGGCAAGGTGGAGGTTTTGACGCTTCCTGATGGGTTTCAATTTATTAGGCATCGGTTTATTCATGAAATCTCTGAGGAGAGCACCGGCTACCCGTTAGAACAGATCTCCGAAAGACCATTTGAAACGCTGCAGACGCTTACCTTCTATGAAGACGCAACCCGTCAGCGTCCAATCTCAGGTTCTAAGCTGTTAGCTAATGAATATGTGCTTCTGGATATGGGGCTGAACAACAATGGGTTCATCGGTTCGGAAATTGTAGCCCTTGAAGACAGTGAAGTGTATTTTATTTTTGATGAGAAGCTGATCGAGGGCCGTATAGACTATGCTTCATGGGAATCCATCAATATATTGAAATATTCATTGGAGAAGCGCAGTACGCCGTATACGCTGGAGTCCTTCGAATCGTATGGATTTCGCTACATTCAGTGCGTTGTGCTAAAAGGAGAGATACAACTTCAAAACTTATGGCTTAGGGAATATTCATACCCCCGGTTTGATAATGCGGAATTCTTTTGCTCGGATGATGAAATCAATACTATCTATAAAGCTGCGATCGAAACCTATAGGCAAAACACGTTGGATGTGTTTATGGATTGCGCTACACGTGAGAGAGCAGGTTGGCTGTGCGATAGTTATTTTACGGCTCAGTCCGCTCAATTTTTTTCAGGTGAATCCAAGGTAGAGAAGGTCATGCTAGAAAATTATGTGTTGGCTGCCGAGTTTTCTAACCTACCTCAAGGTATGCTTCCCATGTGTTATCCGGCAGACCATGTGGATGGCAATTTTATTCCCCAGTGGGCCATGTGGTATGTGATCGAACTGGAGGGGTATTTGAAACGGTCTGCAGAGGCGAAGCCGGATTACTTCCGAAGCTTATGTTATGATTTGTTGCATTATCTCAGCAAGTTCAAAAACAGCGACGGTCTATTAGAAAACCTGGAAAAATGGAATTTTATCGAGTGGTCGCAAGCCAATCAGTGGGTTCGTGACGTTAATTATCCGACGAACATGCTGTATTGCCAAGTGTTGCGCCTGATTGGTTCCTGGTACGAGGATGAGGCTTTATTGCAACAATCTGAGTTGATTAAGCAGATCATTATCGAACAGTCGTTTGACGGTACTTTTTTTGTTGATCAAGCCCTTCGAGCGGAGGACGGTAGCTTGGTACGGACGGAGAATCGTTCTGAGGTTTGCCAATACTATGCCCTGTTTTTCCAAATAGCTGATGTGCAGGATGCTCGGTTTAGTAAGCTTAAACATACGGTGCTTGAGGAGTTTGGTCCAGAGAGGAAGCAGCATGGCAGTATGCCGGAAATAGCCTATGCCAATTCTTTTGTCGGCAATTATTTGAGGCTGGAGATCTTGCTCAGATGGCGACGCTATCAGCAGGTAATGGACGAATGCAAAGGTTACTTCTATAAGATGGCAGTATTGACGGGTACCTTATGGGAGCATGATCGGATCACTTACAGCTTGAATCATGGGTTCGCCTCCTATGCCGGCGTGGCAATCATTAGGAGCTTGCTCGGTATCCAGGAGATCGATGAAAGGCAGAAGATTATTACTTTGGATTTTATAGATATGTCAATTTCCAAGATTTCTGGAAAGGTCGGTTCTGCTCAAGGTGTTATAGAGATCGATCGGGAAGTGGTAAATGGTGAATCGATCATCAACTACTCGATACCAGAAGGATATGAGTTGAGGTGGATAGATGGACAGACTTGAGATTGTGAGGGTTCATGAATACGAGAAAGTTTAGCGACAGGGGATAAAAAGTAGAAAGGATATGTAATATGACATTCTCGAATTTCGAATTTTTAAGAGGAGAATTTCCTAGACTATATCATCTTGCCAATATGACCGATGCTCTTATCGTTAAAGATCCATTTGCAGCAATGGTGAATATTAAGGATATGACGAATGAAGTCATTAGTGTACTATCCAAGGGTAATGAATTAAATACTATTAGCAATCATCGTGATGGATTGATTCATTCTCTGTGGAAGAGCGACATAATAAGTGAGGACATTTATTTATTCCTTCGAGAGATCGAGTTGTTTGATATACATGAAAGTGAAATTATTGTAGATTTATCCCGAATTGAACATCTATTTTTAAGGCTACATGATTTTCTCGTATGGTTTTATAAAACTTATGTGGATGATGCCTTTATGCCAATTGCATTTGTACAACCAACAAAACGAGCGAATTCTATAGTGCCCTTTCTGGAGAAAGAGTCGGATGATAGACCCATGGTGCCTTCTATTATTATAGACGGGATACATCATAGTGTGGAGTGGAGTCACAGTTTACACACCCTAGCAAACTATGGAGTTATTCAATATGACAATGGCGAGAAATATGAAGGGCAATTAGAACGAGGATTAAAACAAGGTCAAGGGATCTATACTTGGAGAGACGGAACAATCTACAAAGGCCAATGGAGCAAAGATCTTGAGCATGGGTATGGGGAAAAGATGTTTGCGAACGGAGACACCTATCGAGGGGGCTGGGAAAACGGGATTTTTGCTGGACAAGGGGTGTATCGATGGGCAGATGGTGCATCGTATGAAGGTCAATGGCAGGATGGTTTTGAACATGGTAGCGGTATTAAAACGGATGTAGGAGGAATAAAGAAGGAGGGTTTTTGGACATATGGTGAATATGTATACACTACTGGACAGTTGAGGAATGAATGATTAAGTGAGTGAGGATTTGTGGTTACAACCACATTTGCTGAAAATACTCAGGGCTGACTAAAGAATTCGACTATTATAGGAGCGTATTGTATGTGGATTCCTTATGAAGAAAGATTATTTTATCCACAAGATTTCAATGTAAGATATAGATTTTATTCCGCAGAAGAGGGCGGAAGGAAACTCTTGCCTAAACAAGGGTATCGAAGTGATTTTGCTATTGAAGATGACTTTTTAAAATCACCGATTAGTTTACGAGTTATTCACCCAGAGTTTGAAGATGAGAATAGAAATCTTATAATTGATGAAACAAAACCAATTCTTTTGTCAGGAACGGCAAGAATGTGGATTCTGTTTCCGCAATCTAGGACAAGACATCGAAATGAAATAAAACTTGGAATGAGAGGTTATTTTATGGAAGGATCAAGAAAAGTGGCCGTCGCAGAAATAATTGAAATAGTGGGTCTATACACAAACCCATATGTATAAT
>NZ_JBFUIX010000198.1:0-5170 GCF_056401635.1 Paenibacillus sp. P4_E11
GTACAGAAGTGTACGAAGGTATGGTCGTAGGCGAGCATACACGCGATAACGACATCACCGTTAATATTTGTAAGGAAAAACCTCTTACGAACATGCGTGCATCCAGTAAGGATGATACCGTGAAGATTAAGACGCCTCGTTCATATTCACTTGAGCAAGCGCTGGAATATTTGAACGACGATGAATATTGTGAAGTGACACCGAAGTCGATTCGTCTACGTAAGAAAGTATTGAACAAAAGCGATCGCGAACGTTCTGAGAAGCAACGGAAAGTAGCAGAAACGAACGTATAAGATGTAACAAAGACGACCGGATACGCTTAAGTGATCCTTGTATAGCCGGCTGGACATTCCAGCCGGCTAGCGGATCCACTGGCGAGGAGGAAGAAAAGCGATGCAAACATGGTTGGCTGAACATCTTTGGATCACATATATCCTAATTTATATATTTCTCGTCTATATTTATAATAAGGTGTTTCGCACCCGCAAGCTTCCGATATTGAAAGCCGCAATTGTGTACATAATGATGGGCGTAGGGGCCCTTATTTTGCTGATGTTCCAGGTTGATTTGGATTTGCCCATTCTGCTCTGTCTTTGTGTCGCCGTAGCGCTCATGTTCATGGTACGAGTCCGTTATTGGGTGGAGCGTAGACAGAAGAAGTAAGAGAAGCGGAGGTACGATGATGACGCATTCGTATTGGTTAACGCCGATCGACACGCTCGAACCTTTCGTACTGGGAGCCGATCGGATCTGTTGTGAGCCTGCTGCGCAGCTGGAACAGTTTCGTGCGGCGCTGAAGCGGATTCATCCAAGGATGCTGATGTTGTTCAAAGCTGGTTTACTGCCGGGGGATCCGAATCCTTCCGTACTGCCTTCAAGTGCCGGGGCTAGCTGCGGATCGGATCGGATTCCTTTTTCCTTATCAGAGCAAGGCGTGATACGATTCGGCGATACAGCTGAGTTGATGCTGTCCTCTTGTGCACAAGCTATGGTACAGAGGCTTTTAGATCCAGAAGAAGCATGGACCATGCTCCATTCTAATAAAGCGCGCGAGCCAGAGTTGCAGGGAAGATGGCTACTGGCTATGGAACAATGGCTGCGGCAACACAAGCACGTCATATTAATCCGGGAGGATGTATACAGATGAAGCTGCGCGACGCCTTGTACAATTGGTTGCAGATGAAGATCGTGTCCGAGCAACGTCCAGAAGATGGGGCTGCTGCCGAAACACTGCAATTTTTCGAAACGATATTGACCGAGGATCATCACTTGACGCATTATGCTATAACTGATTCAACGGATACGAGCTACACCGTTCACTATGAACTGGACGGAGCACTTGCGTCTGAGAGATTCGATCGGGAGCTGGCAGAACAGCTTATTCAAGAGATTAGCTCGAATCCCAAATATAACGAATGAGGAAGGGGGAATTGGAATGAGCCCCGTTCCGAATACGCCGCCAGGAGCACCACAGTTTCCACCCCGTCGTCCCAAACGCAAATCACGCTTTTGGCTGAAATCATTTATAGGAATCATCATCATACTCGTATTAGGTGGACTAGGGTATGCAGGGTACATATATTGGCAAATTAATCAGGCGATAGCTCAGGTAGGGACGGATGCACCGGTCGCACCGGCTCAATCTGCCAAATCGAAGCCGCTCACTGTACTCCTACTCGGTACGGATACACGGGCAGAGACCGGTAGCCTGAATACGGACGTCATTATGGTCGCTTCTCTTAATCCGACAACTCGCTCTGCTACACTGGTGTCCATTCCAAGGGATACACAAGTGAAGTTAAGCGGAATCAAGGTGAACAAAGCGAATGCGTTCTATGCCAACTATATGGCGGCTGATAAGAAAACGGCGGATACGAAGACGAAGGACTTGTTCGGGAAATTCCTGAATGTGAAGATCGATTATGTAGCCAAGATCGACTTCAAAGGCTTCGAGGATGTAATTGACAAGCTTGGCGGGCTTACAATTGACGTGGATATGGACATGTGCTACGTGGACAAATATGACGGAACGAATATCAAGCTGAAGAAAGGTGTTCAGCCTCTGGATGGACAGAAGACGCTAGACTTCGTCCGTTATCGGAAATCGAATTGTGGCACAGCCGAGTCGAATGATATGCAGCGTAATGAGCGTCAGCAACAAGTCATCGATAAGATGCTTGGTAAGCTGAAATCAATCGAGGGTGTGTTGAAGCTGGGGCAAGTTATCGAATCATTCGGCAATAATGTGAAGACAGATATTCCTTCCGCTCAAATCAAAACGTTCATTGGGACATATATCGGGATAGATCGTGATAAAATAAACTATATTCATTTGGAAGGTGACTGGCAAAGTCCATATGTGATCCTGACCAATGAAGAGATCAAGGCGGCTCAGTCGGCACTCCGCACGACTCTGTCAGAAGGTAAGTGAAGCCGATTGAGGAGCAGGGATGTCTATGGATGCTCGGCCGTTGGGTATGGTATAATGGAGATAAGCTTCCATTTGTTATCTAATGACTCCGTCACGACTATCAGGAGGATGAATGTATGGCCGAAACGGTTACTGCTTTGTCGGAGCACCTACTGAACCATTTCAACAAAGAAAAGTTGGCCCTACTCAGCACGATTGATGCCGAGACAGGTACGCCAAGCCAGAATGCGATTTCATGGGTAAGTGCCGTATCGCCTGGTAAAATTCGATTCGCCTTGGATCTGCGGTCGCGAATTGTGGCCAACGTGAGAAGCAATCCGCTAGCAACCATCACGGTATTCGCGAACGGAACGGTACATGCTGTGAGCGGCCGTACGAGCATCGTGACAGATGATTTGGATGGTGTACCCTTCAAGCTCGCATGCTTGGAGCTGGACATTGACGCCGTACGCGATGTAATGTTTTATGGCTCGCGCATTTCTGTAGAGCCCGAATATGAGAAGACGTATGACAAACGCGCAGCCGATAAGCTAGACGGCCAAGTGTTTGCTGCCATGAAAAAAGCCTAGTTCAAATGAACTGGGCTTTCGGTGTCTTCTGAGGACTTGTCCTACATGTCCTTGTTGTTCAGCTTCTGCCGGTCTTCTGATTGTGCTGGTGTGTTGTTCTGCGGTGTAATGTCTTTCGGGATTTGTGGAACGATTCGCCCGATAATATCGGCTACTTCCTCTGCGAAGCCCGCGATGGGACGGCCGCGGCTGATATCATCCCGCATCTCTTGGATGCGACCGGAAAGCCCCATGTCYGCTGTCACGAAGGCATGAACACCGTAAGGGTCTTTGCGCAGCGCTTCAGCAACCGAATATTTGATGACGTCCACTCTGGAACGATCCAGCATCGGATCCACATCAATGCCGACTATGGCTGTATTGCCCAGAACGATGCATTTCGCGCTTTCGACCTGCGGAATGCTTGCAGCGAGTGCTTCCAAGCGGTCTCTAACTTCTTTCTTATCCGTAATCTGCGGTTTGTCGGGAACGGTTTGCTGTACTTTCACATTACGGCCAGTGTCGGGACCATTGTTAGCCCAATCTTCAGAAGGGGCCGACTGCGTGTTCCCTTTGGAACAACCGGACACTACCGTAGCCAATAGCACCATGACAATCCAATATCGCATCTGTTATCGCACTCCTCATCTATTCCTGATTCGTCATCGTTAGTTTGTCCGCATCACTTTCAAATATGTACGACTGCCGACACCAAGCCAGGGAGGAAACTCAAATGAGAAAAATCTATGTATTGGACACCAACGTGCTGCTCCAAGACCCAAATGCTATTTTTGCCTTTGAGGACAACGAGGTGATCATCCCTGCGATTGTGTTGGAAGAGATTGATACGAAGAAACGAAACGCCGATGAAATCGGACGTAACGCACGATACGTTTCTCGACTGATGGATGGCTTGCGAGAGAAGGGACGGCTGCACGATGGCATCGAACTTGAACATGGTGGAAGCGTGAAGGTGGAGCTCAACCATCGCAGTTTCATGCGGATGCAAGAAGTGTTCGGTGAGATTACGAACGACAACCGTATTCTGGCGGTAGCGTTGAATTATCATGTTGAGGAGCAGAGCAAGGAAGAGCCAAGACCGGTCACGCTTGTAAGCAAAGATACCCTTGTACGGATTAAGGCTGATGTTCTTGGATTGAACGCCGAAGATTACTTGACCGATCGCATCGTTTCCTTAACCGATATGTACCCAGGGTATTTGACGATTCACGTCCATCCTGGCATTATCGACAACTTTTATAACGCCCGATTCCTACCCGTTTCGAGTCTGAACCTGCCTTATGCCCTTCATCCACATGAATTTATCATTTTGAAGGATGAGCTTGGTACGTCCAAATCGGCTTTGCTGAAAGTCAGTCATGACGTGAAGAAGCTGGAGCCGCTGTTCCTGAGCAATGAACCGATCTGGGGAATCGGGGCGCGTAATGTACAGCAGCGGATGGCGTTGGAGCTACTGTTGAACGATGAAATTCCACTCGTGACACTGACGGGGAAAGCTGGAACCGGTAAGACGTTATTGACTTTGGCGGCAGGACTTATGAAGATCGAGGACGAACATAAATATAAGAAGCTGCTGATTGCACGACCCGTCGTTCCAATGGGCAAAGATATTGGTTATTTACCGGGTGAGAAGGACGAGAAGCTGCGGCCCTGGATGCAGCCGATCTACGATAATCTGGAATTTCTGTTCGACACGAAGAAACCGGGGGATATCGAGAAAATATTGGCGGGCATGGGCAGCATCCAGGTGGAAGCACTCACCTACATTCGCGGCCGCTCCATTCCAGGACAATTCATTATTATCGATGAAGCTCAGAACTTATCCAAGCATGAGGTGAAAACGATCGTTTCGCGGGTAGGTGAGGGCAGCAAGATTGTGCTTGTAGGTGATCCCGAGCAGATCGATCATCCTTACCTCGATTCGTCGAGCAATGGACTCACTTATGTCGTGGAACGATTCAAGGATCAAGGCTTGAGCGGTCACATTAATCTGGAACGTGGAGAACGGTCCCACTTGGCTCAGCTGGCTGCAGACTTGCTATAAGACATACTACGCACTATCGGAGGTTCCAACATTCATGTTATCGACGCACAAGGGAACACAATGGCTTCAGGCTTATAAAGATCATATGGAGCGTCAACTGCTTCCTTTCTGGCATAAGGCCGTTGA
>NZ_JBFUIX010000199.1:0-5148 GCF_056401635.1 Paenibacillus sp. P4_E11
GCCGAGCACCAGGCGATGTGATTGGTCACAATCGCTTTAGAATGATGGAGCAGTGGATGATCCCGTGATGGAGGCTCCGATTCGCAAATAATCGCGCCGCGCGATACGTTGATAATGGCAGGCTTCCGTTTCATTTGTCCAAAAGTGTCTGCACGCAATAAATGGCGGGTTTGCTCTCCTTCCCGTACCCACAACCCCAAGTGTAATATCTTTGATCGGATAGATCGGTTTTAAATCCTTCACTTTCCCCCACAGACCGTTTCGAGCCAAAGCCGAAGAAGTGAAAATCTTCCTGTTTACAGCGAAAATAAAGCTGACCGCATGCTCGGCTACCTCATCGATGCAATAATCCGGGACATTGATGACAGCTACCTTTTTTTCCGTTGCCGCTTGTAAATCGATATTATCGACACCTACACCGTATCTTCCAATGACCTTCAATTGACCCAAATGGGATAAAAATTCCCGCGTTACCTTCTCTAAATTGACGATTAAGCCATCGATGTCCGTTAACTCAGTCGCCAGTTCCGGAGGATCCTTGCATGAGTAATAAGTGGCTTCAATGTCTGTCGTGCGAAAAAGCGTTAATTCCCGTTGGTCTTCGAATATATCGGCACCAAATATAGCGACCTTTCTCACTCTCCGCCACCTCCTCAGAGTTTCCTTAATGAATCATGCGAAATTGTGGCGAATAGATGGAATCGCCTCTGGCCCGTGATAGGCCGCATACCCGCCATCGACATACAGCACTGCGCCGGTTATGAAGCAAGCCTTGTCGGAAGACAGGAATAGCGCGGCATCGGCAATATTCTGCGGGGTCCCGATATGACCTTGGGGTGTTCTGCGAACCATGTCATCCTCATTCAACACACCTGTGTCGAATAAAGTTCTCATGCCCTCCGTTAGAATGTACCCCGGCGCGATAGCATTGACTCGGACGCCGTCGTATGCCCATTCACAGGCCAATGTTTTTGTAAAGCTGTCAACTGCTGTTTTAGAAGTAGCATACGGCAGCCGATTAGAAATTCCTCCTAATCCATGAATAGAGGAGATATTCACAACAACTCCTGTTTTCCTCTTAAGCATATTCTTTCCCGCTTCTTTCGAGCAGAGGAACATGGATTTAATATTCGTGTCCATAACAAAATCCCATTCTTCTTCTGTGAAAGTAACAATCGGTTTACGAATGGTGGAGCCCACATTATTGACGAGAATGTCCAGAGTGCCGTACGCTTCCGTGGCCTGTGAAAACAACTGTTCTACTTCTACTTTTACAGAAACGTCCGTTTGGAAAGAAATCGCTTTACCGCCCAGGTGAATAATCTCCTCTTTTGTACGGTCAGCAGCTGCTCCATCCAGATCCGCTACGACAACCGTTGCCCCTTCCCGGGCGAACGACATCGCGATTGAGCGTCCAATTCCGTTTCCCGAGCCCGTTACTAACGCTACTTTGTTTATAAATTCCAATGCTGCACACTCCCTAGCGAAATGTTTGAATTAAGGTTCGCTGAAAGCCCCTAATAAACTGAAGTCCACTTTACAATATCACATCCGTGTAATATTTGTATACAATTTATTATGTTTGTATACTTATAATATCGCAATGTCGATAAATAGTATTGAGTTGTATGTTATCATACGGATTGTAGACCGAAAAAAGACCCTAGTCCGAAGACTAGGATCGCGATGCTTGAATAATCGAGCGCTTTATATGCGGATATAGGATACTGTGACCTAGAGTCGATCGTTATATTTATATTCCGTTTCCTCTGTGGTAATGGAATTGGTATCAATATGCCAAGCCCCGGCCCTCCGCTGTCACCGCTTGGGTCCTGCCGGAGTTAGCTTCGGATCCGAACTCGGCGAATCGCTGCACGCCGCCACTGCTGTCGCAAGTGACGTCGTTGCCAGGATGGTTCCCCCTTTTGCTAGCACTTTTTCAGCGTCATTATCGAACCAACAAAAAAACCTCCATTCCCACAGTCATACATTGTGGTTATAGAGGTTTATTCGTCGTCATTCGAGCAATTAATGGGCGCCTCCAGCGAACGGCGTTCCGCAAGGCCCCCCATCAGTGCTACGGCTTCTAGTCGCTCGCTCACCGCGACAGTCATACAGATCCTCGCAGATGTGTCCTCCGAGCTCAAGCGTCGAGCCGCCAACGTAATGGGCGATGAAGGAACGCCGGAACCGATCACGAGACTGGTTAGGGTAAGAGCCATGGATCGTGCTTCCATTGAAGAACAACACATCTCCAGCCTGCAGTTGAATCGGCGTAATGACAGCCCCGGGAGGGACATTCACCTCATCGCGGAAAAAAGACTGCGTCCGATCCGCTTCGTGCGGGCATTCGATAGCCAGGCTGTTCGTCTTCGGGACGACAACCAATCCTCCATTGTCCTCGTCCGCCGCATCGAGCGCAATCCATGCCGCGATACACGTACCTGGAGCGACCTTCAAATAGTAGTTATCCTGATGCAGCGCCTGCCCTCTCGCTCCCGGCGGCTTGAAGTACAGCATACTCTGGGCAAGCAATGCTTCTTCAGCGAAAAGTGCTTCCATTCGATTCATCAACTCATTGTGCAGCAGCATATGAAGCAACGCTTCGTTCACCCGATGGGGGTACAGCATTCTGGGATACAGCCGCAGCGGATCATCGTTGGGTACATATTCGGATATCGATTCATGACAGCCTTCGATCGGCTTCCGTTCGTCCAACTCCGTCATAATCTGTAGAATCGTCTCTATTTGTTCCGGTGTATACAGTTGTCGAGCTATCCAATAGCCTTCTTCGTCAAATTGCTTCTTCCCTTCCGCAAACCGTTCAGCGTTGACACTAACCGCCATCTCCCTCACCTCTTCGTCCTATTACTCATTTCAACCTTATTGTATAAAAGAGCCAAGACCTTAGAAATGAATTAGATCGCTAATTCCATGCACAATCTTGCTGAATATTTATTTCATCTATTGACTGGCTTCGAGAGAGGAAGCTACATTATAGGTAGGAGGGTGAACGGAATGAATAATTATCTGGACACGTTCGAAGAAGAAACAGATTCACCCCCATATGGCGTCCTCGTTGCTGATTATTTTCATAGAGAGTATGGGTTCAATGGACATCGCTCCACAGGAACGAAAGATTGGCTCTTGATCTATACCGTGTCCGGCGAAGGCCAGTTCCGAGTGACCCATGATGTCCAAACTTGCTGCGCCGGCGATGTAACTATTCTCGCACCCGGTGTCCCGCATCACTACGCGACTTCTCCTAACCAGCAATGGGAACTGCTATGGGTGCATTTCGTCCCCATGCCGGAGTGGCTGGAATGGTTGAGGCTCCCTCGTACAACCGAACATCTCATCTATTTAACCATCCAAGATTCACAGACGCGAGTTCGAATACAGGAAGCGTTCCTACGATTGATTCAGGACAGCTCGCGAGGCGGAATATCGTATCGACAATTAGCCTTGTTCGCCCTAGCCGAAATTCTTATCCTCATCCATGCCGAGCATCTCAAGATGAACGAACCTCCTTCTGACGAAAGAGTTGCGCGTATCCTTCAATACTTGAGTGACAATCTGCACCAATCACATCAGTTATCCGATCTCGCCAACATGTTCAACCTATCCGTGTCACGCATGTGCCATCTGTTCAAGGATCAGGTTGGGGATAGCATTATTGCCGTGCTTCTTAAGATGCGTCTACACAAGGCCGCCAAGCTGCTGGAGTATACGGGACGGCATATTCACGAGATTAGTTCGGACGTCGGGTTCGAGTCTCCGTACTACTTTTCCCGAACATTCTCCGCCCATTATGGCTGCAGCCCATCCGATTATCGCAATAATACGAGGGTGAAATGGAAGTGAGGCCGAAAGTCCTAGAAAATATCGTCGAAATAGCATATAATTTGTCGTGTACTTGAAAAAGGCATACTTATCGAAAGGTAAGGACGCAAAACTACAGGCCTAATGGCTATATATGCCTATGGTGGCTGAGTTCCCGAGGAGGAAGTTCGAGATGATTTGCACGGAATATAAACAATTGGTGGACATGCGGCTGCTTCATGATATTTTGGATTCCAGAGGGGTTATGCTGATCCCTATGAATACAGTCTTAACGTCCGCTCATACGAACAAACTCCAACAATTCAACATCAATATATTCGACATTCATGTGGAGGTCCAGCAACAAGACGATATCGCAGAAGCTATACCTGCTGCACCCGAGGTTGTCATTGTCGCACCTGAGGCTCCTCGATCTTCTTCCGAGAGCGCCTGGGTCAAGCGCACGGAATCGAGACTGAAGGAGATTGAAGATTTCATCCATAAGACCGGCAAAGTACCAGCAGATGACGTTGAAGAATACATACTGCCCGTTATTATGGCGGCGACCCAACAGCGTAACATATATAAGCTCTTCGCCGACTTGAGAGAAGAAGGCGACTTCCGCTACAACCACAGCATCGGGGTTGCCATTATTGCCACTACGATCGGACGATGGCTGCATCTGGATGCGCAGGAGTTGGACTTGCTGGCTACTGCTGCCAGTCTTTGCGATATCGGCACCGTCAAGCTTCCTAGTGATTTGGTGAAGAAGACGTCCGGCCTAATGCCGCATGAATACGAGTTAATGAAGCAGCATACCGTGATCGGATATGAGCTGTTGCTAGAATCGGGTCTGGATCGCCGGGTCGCGTTAGTCGCCCTACAGCACCACGAGAAGAATGATGGAAGCGGATACCCCTCTCGATTGAAAGGGCCTGAACTTGATCCGTTGAGCAAGATCGTAGCACTGGCCGACATGTACCTCGCTATGACATCAGATCGACCTCATCGACCGGCCTTGCCGTTCTACCAAGTCATGAACAAGTTGTATGAGGAAATTACACACAATCGTCTCGATTCCAATCTCGGCTTAATCTTCTTGAACCGGCTCATGTCCGCTCAAATTGGAAGCGATGTCATTCTGGAAGACGGTCGTCGAGGCACGATCATACTGACGAATCCGAATTACCCGACTAGTCCCTTGGTCTCGGTCGGGAAGGAATTCCTGGATTTGAGCAAGAACCCTTCCATGCGAATCAAGGAAATTTGCGGGTAAGGTAGGGGACAATCTCCACACCTAACCCTGGTTTGTCAGGAACCGTAACC
>NZ_JBFUIX010000200.1:0-5086 GCF_056401635.1 Paenibacillus sp. P4_E11
GGCTTTCTACCTTCCATATATCCAAGAACGGTACCTTTGTTGTATTCCCGTTCTTCTGGATATGTACCGTTTTAGTACGAGCATCCATCACGGTGATCCAACCTTGTACTTGTTCAGTTGTCCCCCAAATCGTCAGTAGCACTTCAGAGTCTTCATTCTTCGCCTCTACAAGTCGCTCTCCCAGTTCTTCGAGTTCAAATTCATCACGTGTCGGTCTCTTGGGTATTACGTTCTTTCCCGTTGATTTCGGTAATTTCGCCATCTTAGTCCTCCATTTCCCCTCAATCCTATCCCCCAGAACGATCTATAAACAGGCGGGGTGACGATCCACTTGACCAGAAGTATACACAGACTCCTTACGCTTTGCAACCAAACCCTACACCCTATAGGTCCACGTGTAACGAGGAGACATTTGTCATTCGAACATATTTGACATAATTGTGCATTTGACGGGTACCATTCACCCATACACAATCGGATCCCCCCTCATATATTACCTTATCTTTATTAAAAGGAGGGGAAGACAAATGGGATTTGACGGTGGCGTTGGAGGAATAGGTGGCGTTGGATTTTCTTGCGGAGGATTTTCTAGCATCGGGATCATCCTTGTGCTCTTTATTTTGTTAGTCATAATATTGCGCGGTGTATTCATCTAATGCGACTCTTAGGACGCTAATTCCAATTCATTGCCTTCTCGCTTTGGACTATCCCATGAAAAGTACTCCTCTTACTCTTGGTCGGTTCTTTGAACCGACCGTTTTATCATGGGATAGACTATTGGTGATACGGCCCCTCCCCCAACAAGAAAATCCCTCAACGCCTTTAGCGCCAAGGGATTCCCCAATTAATACAATGTCATATACTGATCGCGTTCCCATGCATGAACTTGCGTGCGATACATATCCCACTCGATCTCCTTCAACTCGAAGAAATGTGTTAGGGCATGCTCGCCGAGCGCTTCAAGAATGACTTCATCAGACAGCATTTCGAGCAATGCTTCCTTCAGGTTGTCCGGCAGACTTGGAATGCCTTGCTCCTCACGCTCTTCCTCGGACATCACATAGATGTTCCGATCGACCGGAGCAGGCAATTCCATCTTATGAATAATACCGTTCAGCCCTGCTTTAAGCATTACCGCTAGTGCCAGATAAGGATTCGCAGCCGGGTCCGGATTGCGCACTTCTACCCGCGTGCTGAGACCACGTGAAGCCGGAATTCGGATCATGGGGCTACGGTTACTAGCGGACCACGCGACATAACATGGAGCTTCATAACCCGGAACTAATCGCTTGTACGAGTTAACCGTCGGATTCGTAATGGCCGCGAATGCACGAGCGTGTTTCAATATGCCAGCCATGTAGTACCGAGCGGTTTCGCTCAAGCCCAGTCGATCACTCTCGTCATAGAAAGCATTCACTGAGCCCTTGAACAACGATTGGTGGCAATGCATTCCGGAACCATTCACGCCGAATAGTGGCTTAGGCATGAATGTCGCATGCAAGCCATGTTGGCGGGCGACGGTCTTGACGACGAGCTTGAACGTCTGGATCTGATCGGCCGCATGTATCGCATCCGCATACTTAAAGTCGATCTCATGTTGACCTGGTGCTACTTCATGGTGAGAAGCTTCGATCTCGAAGCCCATCTCTTCTAATGTAAGTACGATCTCGCGACGGCAATTCTCACCCAGATCTGTAGGCGCCAAATCGAAGTAACCGCCTTGATCGTTCAGTTCCAATGTAGGATTGCCTTTCTCATCGGTCTTGAACAAGAAAAACTCTGGTTCTGGACCCACATTCATCGCGGTGAAGCCCAGCTCCTCGGCTTCCTTCAACGCTCTCTTCAGAATGCCACGTGGATCACCTGCGAATGGACGTCCATCCGGTAAGTAAATGTCGCAGATCAAGCGGGCCACACGGTCTTCTGTCACCCATGGGAACACGACCCATGTGTCCAAATCAGGGTATAGATACATGTCGGATTCTTCAATACGTACGTAGCCTTCGATAGAGGAACCGTCGAACATCATCTTGTTATCCAGAGCTTTCTCAAGCTGGCTTACCGGGATTTCTACATTCTTGATGGTACCCAGCAAGTCTGTGAACTGCAATCGAATAAACCGCACATTTTGTTCCTTAGCAATACGTGTGATGTCCTGCTTCGAATAACGGGAACGCGTCATGATTCCATTCCTCCTGATCATTAATGTTTAGGGAAAAATCGGGATAACTCCCCTTGGATAAGGGATACTTGGCCTGGTCGCTTGCCGGACCTCAGCTGCTGCTTCAACATCTTGTGCAACTGATTGTCCGTCATCTCCCGGCGCTTGACTTCAGTTTGTTCATTCAGAACTGTTGCTTCTTCGGATTCTTTATTAACAGGGTTAAGTACTTGCTTAATGCCGGCAATGTTGACGCCCTTCTCAATCAGCGCCTTAATCTGCAGCAGCCTCTCGACATCGTTGAAGGAGAAGAGACGCTGATTACCCGCCGTTCTGGCTGGAATAATCAACTCATGCTGTTCGTAATACCGGATTTGCCGCGCGGTGAGGTCGGTCAGCTTCATCACGATCCCAATCGGAAATAAAGCCATGTTCCTACGAATATCATCACTCATTACGCATCACTCCAGAATATAAGGGGTTAATTGAATTGTACATATCCGATTAATACATGTCAAGACATGTAAGGTTTCGTTACAATAAGCGTGCGGCCATCATATTGTTCACTGCTGTCAAAACCCCTAGTTTGACATGCGAATATGTGAGCCCGCCTTGCATGTACGCGATATATGGTTCTCGGATTGGCGCGTCCGCTGACAGTTCCAAGCTGCCGCCCTGAATGAAAGTTCCTGCCGCCATGATGACCGGATGTTCATACCCCGGCATATCCCAAGGCTCCGGAACAACATGCGCATCGATGGCGGAAGCTTTCTGGATCCCTTGTACGAATGAGATAAGATGACGCTCTTCCGTGAAGCGAATCGCTTGGATCAGATCCGTTCTTGGCTCATCCCAGCGAGGATGCGTCTCGAATCCCAGTTGCTCGAACAGAGCGGCTGCAAATACCGCCCCCTTAAGTGCCTGTCCAACCAAATGCGGGGCAAGGAATAATCCTTGGAACATGCTCCTCAGTGTCCCTAGCATCGCTCCAACCTCGGCGCCAATGCCGGGCGCGGTCAGCCGATAAGCAGCCAGCTCCACGAGCTCTTTTTTCCCCGCGATATATCCGCCCGTAGCAGCAACGCCGCCACCAGGATTCTTGATGAGTGATCCGGCAATTAGATCAACGCCTACCTGTGTCGGTTCTTGCTCTTCAGTGAATTCGCCATAACAATTATCAACGAACACGATGACGTCTGGTTTGATTGACTTCACAAAGGAGGTCATCTCGGAAATTTGCGCCACCGAGAAGGAAGGGCGCCAGTCATAGCCGCGCGAACGCTGGATGCCAATTACCTTCGTCTGCGGTGTGATCTTCTCCCGAATCTGTTCCCAGTTAGGCTGTCCATCCTCCAACAGCGCTGCTTCCTCATACACAATTCCCCAGTCCTGAAGCGAACCCGTTCCATCGCCAGGCTGTCCAATTACTTTGTGCAGCGTATCATAGGGCTTGCCCGTTATGTACAGCATATGGTCTCCTGGCCGAAGTACACCGAACAAGGCAGTCCCAATCGTATGTGTACCGGAGACGAAGTGAGGTCGCACAAGCGCGGACTCTGCCCCGAACGCCTCAGCATATACCAGATCCAGCACTTCCCGTCCTCGATCGTTGTACCCATAGCCTGTAGAGCCCGCAAAGTGAAAGTCGCTCACCTTGTACTTCTGGAACGCTTGAATCACCTTCCACTGGTTCCGGTCGACCGTCCGGTCGATCTGCTTCATCTTAGACTCCGCAGTCTCTTCGGCCTGCTCCATCCGTCTAATCAGCTCTTCCGGCATATTCATTCTTAATCCGCCTCTCCTCGTTCTGATTCCTCTCCAACATCATTTCCAGCATGCATGACATAAGGGATCAGCTTATATCCATTTTTCTCATATTCACTACGCTTGACTCTGACCTTGAATAAGAGGCGACCCTCTTCCTCCACATCCTGTTCCAATACTTCACCAACCCGATACAACAAGGCTACTAATTCGCCCCTGTCTGCAGGAATCATGAATTGAAGCGCATCGCCCATCAGCTTGTTCTGGATAGCTAGCTTCAACCTCTCCAAGTCTTGATCAGCCATTGCACTTATGCGCAACATATCGCCCGCAGTCGTTAATAAGTCGGTCTCTTCTCGCGGCAGCAGATCGGTCTTATTGAATACGGTCAACTTCTCCTTGCCATGAGCGCCCAGCTCCTGAAGTACTTCTTCCACAACACGCATCTGCTTCTCGCGCATCTCGCTGGAACTGTCCACCACATGCAGAATGAGATCGGCCTCACACACTTCCTCCAAGGTAGCACGGAAAGCAGCTACGAGATCATGAGGCAAATGCTGGATGAAGCCAACCGTATCGGTCAACACGATCTCCTGCCCGTTCGGCAGTCGAAGACTACGAGATGTCGGATCCAGCGTAGCGAACAGTTGGTTCTCCGCGTACACATCCGCTTCCGTCAAGCGATTCAACAGGGTCGACTTGCCTGCATTCGTGTATCCAGCTAGTGCTACTTGATACACGCCCGTCTTCTTGCGTCGTTCCCGATGCAGCGTACGGTGGCGAACTACTTCACTCAGTTGATTTTTGAGTTCGGCTATTCGGTCTCGAATATGTCGACGGTCCATCTCCAGCTTGGTCTCCCCGGGTCCGCGAGTCCCGATCCCTCCGCCCAATCGGGATAAGTTCTTACCTTGGCCCGACAATCGTGGAAGTAAGTAGCTGAGTTGTGCCAGCTCCACTTGCAGAATACCTTCTCGAGTTTTGGAGCGTTGAGCGAATATATCCAGAATGAGCTGCGTTCGGTCAATAATCTTCACATCCAGTGCTTGCTCCAAATTACGGACTTGGGCACCTGACAGTTCTTGATCGAAGATTACCGTATTGGCCTCATGCATATCAAGTAATACTTTCAGCTCCTCCACTTTCCCTTTACCAATAAAC
>NZ_JBFUIX010000201.1:0-5084 GCF_056401635.1 Paenibacillus sp. P4_E11
GTAGGGGGATTAGTCGGACTTACAACGAGTGGGGCTACAATCGACCAAAGCTATGCAACAGGCGATGTGTCGAACACCGGATCCGGGTCTGCCGGTGGGCTGGTTGGTCATGCTACCACGGAGAGTATTCTCAACAGCTATGCAACAGGTGATGTGACGGCCGTTAGTAATGCCTCTATTGGCGGGTTGGTAGGCTCTGCCTATGGTACTACTGTTATTAACAGTTATGCAACGGGAATAATGAGCCCTGGCACAGGTTCTGTAGGCGGCTTGGTCGGAAGGGATACAATCATCGGCATCCTAGTTATCACAAGCTCCTATTGGAACTTGAGCGATAATCTTCACGGTCTACAGACCATTGGCGGGACAACTGGAACGGGCGGGGCAGTTAGTAAGAGCGCCATGAAACAAATGGCAACTTACGTGGGATGGAACCCGGCGATTTGGGGAATTCAACCAGGGGTGAGTTACCCTTATTTGAAAGCTTTTTCCCCTACACTTCGGGTTGGTCCACTTTCACCGACCTATTCCACTAAACCGGGGGTTAACCAGCTTACGGTCTCCGGTTATGTCCGGGACAGCAGTATCGGCGAGCCCCTGGTGGTCAGTTATACGATAAAGAATGCTTCCAACTATACGGTAACCCAAGATGTGTACGCTACCAATGCCACAAGCGGTGATCAGTCATTTAACTTGTCTACCGTGCTCGATGAGAGCATCTACACAGTAGGAACATACACCATTGACATAACGGTGAAAGATACCGTTGCGGGTCATGAACAGCTGAAATCCTTAACGTTTGCTGTCGTGGATACGACAGCGCCGCTTATTACGTTGAACGGAAGCAATCCCATGCAGATTGCGGTAGGAAGCACATTTACCGATCCCGGTGCAACGGCACAGGATATGGTGGATGGCGACTTAACTGGCCAGATTATGGTTAGTGGCTCAGTGAATACGAATCTAGTTGGCACTTATACGCTGACGTACCGGGTGAGCGATGCAGCAGGGAATACGGCGGCCACCACCCGCACGGTAAATGTAGTGGATAGCGATATGCCTTTGATTACTATTCTAGGTCCCAACCCGATGCAGGTAGAGGCTGGAAGCATCTTTACCGATCCCGGCGCGACCGCCCTGGATGTGGTGGATGGCGACTTAACCGCCCAGATTACGGTAAGCGGCTCGGTGTATACGAATCTGCTTGGCGCCTATACGCTCAGCTATAGTGTTACGGACCGCGCGGGGAATCGGGCACCTGATGTTGTCCGCACCGTTCAAGTCAAGGATACCGTGCCGCCTGTGATTACCTTATTGGGTGAAAGCTCCCTGTCTATTAGGCAGGGCACTCCATTCCTCGATCCAGGGGCTACAGCCGTGGATCGATTCGATGGAAATCTGACGAGTCAAATTACGGTCACAGGTTCGGTATACAGCGAGAGTGCGGGTACCTATACGCTGGTGTACAAGGTACAGGATAGCTCGGGCAATGCAGCGGCAGAGCGTGTACGGACAGTGAATGTTGAGCATCTTCAGGATTCAACAAGCAGCGGCGGACAACCGAGTGTAACCCAATCAAGGATTGCAGATCTAGCTCAATTAAACATATATACATCGGGTAAGGTGCTAGGATTATCCCCTGCATACACGCCCGGGACGATGGAGTACACAGCAGAGACAGACGCTGAGCAGGTCGAGCTGCAGTTGGTTCCTGCTCATTCCAAGGCGATTGTTAAATGGTTGGACGAACGCATTGGTGAGACGATAACCGTTCCTTTGGCGATGGGTACCAACGTGCTGGTCATTACAGTTCAAGCCGAGGATGGAACCTTCAAGACGTATACCATAACGGTTAATCGTAAGGCCGCGAGTGAGAATACAGCTCCACCTGCTCTTGTATGTGCATTTACGGATATCCAGAACCACTGGGCTAAACCGGATATTTGCGAAGCGGCAGGGCTGGGTATCGTGGAGGGAATAGATGCCCAAACCATGGTGCCGGATGGCTACGTAACAAGGACGGAGTTTGCAGTCATGTTGCTACGAACCCTACAAATCGATATAAGTAACGGAGCGAGCGCTATGCCTTTCAGCGACGAGATTAGCATCCCGGTGTGGGCGCGGCTGGCGATCCAGACAGCAGTAGCCAAGGGAACTCTCGAAGGATATCCAGACGGGACATTGCGGCCACACCATACGGTGATCCGGACAGAAATGGCGGCGATGGTCTCCAAGATAATGAAATGGGAGGCTGACAATGTGGAAAGCACATCTTTTTCTGATGATGCACGCATTCCAGCCTGGGCCAAAGCATATGTTGAAAATACCCGTAGGTACGGGCTTCTAGTTGGCCGGGAAGGCAATCAATTTGTTCCGGATGGACTAACAACAAGAGCCGAAGCCGCCGTCGTGCTTTTGCGGCTCTGGAAAGTTCTACATTAACACAAGCGTAGATTCTGGCTGGCCCGTATGTCATTCTTATTGACATACGGGTCAGCCTTTTTTGTCGAAATCTGGAATGACTCACCTTGCACTCCATAGTTTCGTATACTATATTGAGAGAATTGAGAGAAACGTCAAACCTAAAAGGAACTACATCATGGATTCCACTATAGAGCTTGTCTTGATGATTGCTTCAGTAATCATGACGGGCATCATTTTATTCTCGGTATATGGGTTTAGAAGAGAACGTGGAGTAGGTTATCTCATCGGATTGATCGTGTGCCGGATGATTTACTCAAGCAGTATCATTCTGGAGAAAAGCAGCGATCTATTAATGGATAAGCTGGTTTTTCGCAATATTCAGAGTACGGCGCTTAATTTAATCGTACCTTTCTTTCTCCTATTCGTTTATCAGTTGATCGGTCGCGACAAACTATTAAAGCCTCGTTGGAAGATCATGTTGTTCACGATATTCGCTCTCTGGTCGCTGCTGTCGTGGTTGGATCCCGAGCTTCATGTGATCTATCGCACGATTGAGCTCGATAACGGACATTTAATGACGACGAGGACCTTCTATTCAGTCACTTTCTCGGTCACTTGTTACTTCGTTGTGGCTGTATGTCTTTATTTTCTATTTCAGTATATACAGAACATTCGTAACGATTTTCGTAAGCCGGGGATGTGGGTTCTGTTTCTGAGTACATTTCCGCTTGTTCTTGAGATTGTCAAACTCATGAATCCCGACTGGTCGTCCTGGCTGCTTCCGTTGTCGGTTTACTGTGGATTTACAGGTACATTGATGCTGGAGATTATGCTGCGGATTAAGTTTTTCTCTACCGTTCCGATTGCTAGGAATATTGTGCTCGATACGATTCAGGAAAGTATTATGATAGCGAATGCTTCAGGAAAGATCATCGACAGCAATATACAAGCTTCCCAATGGTTTTCGGAGATGGGCTATGCAGCTATTGCTGGTCGGAATATGGCGGAACTTTTGGAGCCTTGGCCGGAATGGCATAAGTTATGCAAGTCTATGCAACAGGGACGTGTAGAGATTGATATCTGGCTGGATGGAGAAAGAAAAATATACAGCGTGAACGTATATCCGTTACGTATACTGCGTAAGCAGGGGCAGGGCAGCATTTCTCTTATTGTTGATATTACGGAGAAAGAGCGGCATCTGGAGCAGATTGCACAGCTCAACCAGCTGAAGGATCAGCTGTTTACGATCGTGTCGCATGATATTCGTAGTCCACTGGCGTTGCAGTTTCAACTCGTTGAATTACTAGAAGAAGACAGAGACAGATTCGAACCTGATCATCGGGAAATCATTGAGACGCTAGGTGACCAGATTCGTAATACACTTGGAATGGCTAATAATCTATTAGAGTGGTTCCGCAGCCAGCGGGAAGACATGGCACTTCGTCCACAGGTACTGGAGTTGTCTGAGGTTGTGGAGGAATGCTGTCATATGCTACATATAAAAAGTGAGGCTAAACATATAAAGGTGAATCATACGATTGCCTTAGGCACTCGGGTGTATGCTGACCGAGAAGCTGTTGGATTAATTATCCGCAATTTGTTATCTAACGCCATCAAATTTACAGGTCTGGGCGGTTCGATCTATGTGCATGCCCAGTTATCAGGGGAAATGGTTACCGTTTCCGTCCGCGATAATGGGGTGGGTATGGAAGAGGAGCAGGTTCGTCAGCTATTTGCTGGTAAGCAGCTCAACTCATTGGCGGGCACTTTGGGAGAGAAGGGCGCGGGACTAGGGCTGCTCGTAAGCCGGCAGTTCGTACAACTAAGCGGCGGAAGTTTATGGGCGGAAAGCAAGGTAGGGCAAGGAAGTGTATTTCACTTCACCATGAGAGGCGGAACAGAGTGATGAAAGTACTCATAGTTGACGATGAGCCTGCCATGCTGTTGGCTATGAATCGACTGCTATCGAATATAGAAGACGTGGAGCTTGTTGGAAGCTTCCAGAATGCGATAGAGGTGCTGGACTTCGTTCGGGTCAGCGAAGTGGATCTCGCATTCTTGGATATCAAGATCGCTGCGGACGATGGATTAGAGCTGGCCCGCAGCTTGCGTTCGATTCGTGCTGATCTTGACATCGTGTTTACAACCTCCCATTCAGCTTTTGCGATTGAAGCTTACGATGTTTATCCATTGGACTATATGGTTAAACCGATCTCCAGAAAGCGCCTGGCTCAGACTATCACTAGAGCGGCTAGCAGACAYAGCGCTTCTTCTGAAGTTGGCGACCTCACACCTAATCGGCTGACGGCTCGGGGACTGGGTTGCTTCGAGGCCAGCAGCAAGCAAGAGGGTGCAGTGAAATGGATCTCCAAGAAAAGTATGGAGTTATTCGCATACTTGCTCGTTAATCGAGGCCGAAGTGTAGCCAAAATCCGAGTTTTGGAAGATATTTTCCCGGAGATGCCTCTTAAAAATGCGGAGGTGTACCTCAATACGGCGGTTTATCAGCTTAGGAAAGCTTTGTCGTTGCACGGGTTTAAAGAGATGGTCATATCAGCGCAAGAACAGTACCGTGTAGACTTGGATCAAGCAGATGTGGACTTTATTCTATTCGAGCAGGGCGTGGAGGCATTATCGGAAATTCATGCAGCCAATGAAGC
>NZ_JBFUIX010000202.1:0-5055 GCF_056401635.1 Paenibacillus sp. P4_E11
CAATGAATCCAATCGCACTTTAATCAGATCCGGTTGGACGATTTCGGCCAAGGAGGAGTAAATACCTCTATACTGATGCTTGTTATGCTCGACGAAATTGGTCAAGATCTTCCCATCTTGTCGGGACCAGATCTGATCCTCAAACCCCAGCTTCAAATCGGAGTAGCCCGCACCGGCAATAAAGTTCAGCATGCGGATGACCGCTTCCGGATTTTTACTCCCCACGGGTATGACTTCGTATTCCCGGACAAGCGGAGAATTGTATACGCCTTTCTCTCCATTAGGACCAGTCGGATATTCCAGAGGGATCCAAACAGCGTTAAGGTCAAGAGAATTATTCGTTGCAATCGCTCCAGTGGTAGAGTACCACGTGGCAGAGAATAGACCGGCCTTGCCTGTGCTTACTTTCTCATCCAAATTCTTTAGTTTGTTCAAGGGAAACTCTGGATCCATTAACCCTTCCGCATACAGCTTAGCGAAGAAGCTGAGCGCTTGCTTCATTTCAGGAAGTATATTCATATTGACCAGCTTGCCGTCTCTAAGTGCCCACTGGTTCAACTGCACCCCGAACGCACCGAAGAATGGTGCCGTGCGTCCCAAGTATTCCGTAGTCAGCAAGCCAACCGTATCATCCTTGCCATTCCCGTCGGGATCCTTTTCTTTAAACGCCTTGATCACTTGATAATACTCATCCAATGTACGTGGCGGCCTTAATCCGACGCGGTTCAACCAATCTTTGCGGACGTACATCAGCTCGATTCCCTTGACCTCATTAAGGCTGGGAATCGCATAGATTTTCCCGTTGAACGTCACCTTATCCCAAGCTTCCTTAGGCATACGGGCTTTGAGATCCGGTCCATACTTATCGATCAAGTCATCCAACGGCATGAGTGCATTCTGATTCACGTAGCTGGCCACCCACACATCATCGAACACATTGAGCATATCAGGTTTATTGTCCATGGACATGAACAGATTCAGCTTCTCCCGGTACCCTTCAAGCGGTGGTAATATTACGCTAATATCGGTATTCGTATGCGTCTCGATGTAAGACAAATAAGGATTGTTATTCTCATCCAGACCTTGAGGAAAACCCAATCCCAGACTGTTGATCACAATCGAAATTGGGTCTTTCTTAACATGACCCTGCTCGCTCTTGCTCGATGGCCACAAGGTGGAGCAAGCAGTCAATAACCCGACACAACCGACAATACCCGTGAGAGACATTGCTACTTTCCAACGCTTCAATCCAATCGTTCCTTTCCCTTATCGCAAACGCTTTCTAGACACATCTGTGTCGTCACCAAAAGGTTTATAGTATTGTATCACACTTCTATCGCCTAGTCGCCATACATCCGTTATACTTATGTGAAGCAGCAGTTTGTCGAACTAGTGATCAAAAAGGGAGTGAACTCATTTATGTTAAGGATTCCATTCGAAGAAATGTATAACCGCTTACACCATGTGTTGTTGAACATCGGCTTCACACCCGAGCGAGCCGAGAAATGTGCGCGTCTATTCACGCAGACGAGCTGCGACGGCGTATATTCGCACGGATTGAATCGCTTTCCGGTGTTCATTAACCTTATCCGGAAAGGGATCATTAATATTCACGCTGAACCGGTCCGTACCGATGAAATGGGTGCGATCGAACGCTGGGACGGACGTCTTGGACCTGGCAACCTGAATGCCTCCTTCGCTATGGATCGGGCTATTGCTTTGTCGAAAGAGCATGGGATCGGAGTCGTCGCACTTCGCAATACAAACCATTGGATGCGAGCCGGAACGTACGGATGGCAAGCAGCGGAAGCCGGCTGCATCGGGATATGTTGGACGAATACGATGCCGAATATGCCGCCATGGGGCGGGAAGACCAGCAAGTTAGGCAACAACCCGCTCGTTCTTGCCGTTCCGCGAGCAGCGGGGCATGTTGTACTGGATATTGCCATGTCGCAGTATTCCTACGGAAAGCTCAATTCGTACGTCCTAAGTGGAGACGAACTCCCCTTCGATGGGGGGTATGACGAAGATGGACAGTTAACACGCGATCCGTCCGCTATAACCAAGTCACGGCGACCTTTGCCTATCGGATATTGGAAGGGCTCGGGATTATCACTCATGCTAGACTTGATCGCGGTTATGTTAAGCGGAGGATTATCCACGATGGATGTAGGTAAGTTGTCTGGGGAGTATGCCCTATCGCAGCTGTTCCTTGCATTCGATTACGAGCGACTGCCAGAGAGCAGCGCCCTGCAACAGCGCGTGGATGAAATATTGAGTGATCTGCAGAGCAGCTTGCCTACGGACGATAACGGCAGCATCCGGTATCCCGGGGAGACCGCCCTGAACACCCGCAGAAACAATATGGAGCATGGCATTCCAGTTGATACGAGCATTTGGCAGCAGGTCATGGAACTGTAACAGAAAGGCCTTCATCTTGCTTTCCGAATGGAAAGAGATGAAGGCCTTTAACTTATGATCATAGCTTAGAAGGAACGAACTACTTTCTGAACCGCTTCCGCGATATCGTCCATCGCTTTTTCTTCGGAAAGCAGCACGTTCTGCGTCAACCACAGCACTTCCTTCTCACAAACGCGCTCACACACGGGGCATTCATCCACAAGGCGACGACCGGTCCAGGCTTCTATTGCATCAAGTACCGCCACATTCTGATTAAGTGGCACATAACCAGCCGCTACCGGGACGCCTTCGGCTTGTACACGCTTCATAAATTCGTTCTTCTCAATCCGATCTGTCCACTCGCTATCCAGCTTGAACATGTATAAGTGATAAGCATGCCTCGTAATACGCGGGTCCTGTTTAATTAGACGAATCCCATCGATCTGACTGAGTAGACCATTCAAGCGGGCCGCGTTATTCTCACGTGTTCGCATCTGATCTTCCAGACGAGTCATCTGGGCGAGCACAATGGCAGCCTGGAATTCCGTTAACCGATAGTTCTGCCCTAACTTCTCGTGCTGATACCATTGACCGTTCGGGATTCGACCGACATTACAGATCGACCAAGCGTTCTCCCACAGGTTTTCTTGATTCGTTGTAATGATACCGCCTTCACCGGCATTCAAGTTTTTACTCGATTGCAAGCTGAACGTCCCCAAGTCCCCGATCGACCCAACGCCTCTCCCCTCCCATTTGGCTCCTACAGCTTGGGCAGCGTCTTCGATTAGTGCCAGACCATGTTTCTTGGCGATTTCTCCAAGTCGGGTCATGTTGGCAGGAGCTCCAGCAATATGGACCGCAATGATCGCTTTCGTCTTAGGCGTAATCAATGATTCGACTTTCTCTGGATCAATGAGTAGTGTATCTGCTTCAATATCAGCGAATACTGGAATGACCCCATAGGCTAATGCTGCGGTAGCCGTGGCAATGAACGTATAAGGTGTAATAATGATCTCATCACCAGAGCGAACTCCTGCAGCCTGCAGAGCGACTGTAATCGCGACAGTTCCGTTCACAACGGAGATGGCATACTGAGCGTCTTGAAGTTGCGCGAATTGTTTCTCCAGTAGGGGGAGCTTCGGTTCGTATCCGACTTGCGGTGATGTACCGGAACCTCCCCATTTGCTGGATTCGAGAACTTCCTTCAGCATAGACAGCTCCAGTTCATCATATATAGGCCACTCCGCATAACCAGCCGTACGGACAGGGGGTCCTCCATGGATCGCGAGCTTATTCATATCAATCTCCTCTCGACAAACGATGTCTAATTAGGTTGGATGGCTTAGCCATTGACACTATACTAGAACACTTTCGGAGGAAGGGTATGACATTTTATTCGCACGATAAGCCAATATTGTAACTCATACAAAAAAAGCGTTCCCCTCATGGAGAAACGCTCATCCTTAATGATTCTGGGAGTAAAATATACAGTGGAAGGGGTTACGGCTTACGAGCGAGCTGCTCCTTAGCCATACGTACCATCTCCCGCACCATCGCTCCACCAATTTCTCCGCCAACTCTTCCGGCCGCTTCCGTCGTGAGCTCACCGTTATCGCCTTCTGTTAAGGGTACACCTAGGGAACGTGCTACTTCATACTTTACCTGGTTCGGATGAGCAAGGTCTACAGCATACCCCTGCTCCTTCATGACATGAGCTTTGAACAAATCCATGTTATGTCCAGCTTCAGGAACAACCAGTCTTCGGTTACGTCTGCGCGACATTGTCATCACCTCATCGGTAGTGTATCCTTGACTAAGCAAAGTCATGCACATACTCCTGATACATAGGTGGGACCTGATTGATTTTCCATAAGAAAAGGCAACCTGCTGCCGCAAAAAACGTTATAATGGGTAAGGGAGGAGAAGTCGAAAGATGAATATTGCTTTTTTTCTGGTTCCTAAATTAGAAGTGGTCTGTCTGACTGCTAGCTCCACGCTTCGTCAAGCGCTGGAACGTATGGAATATCACCGTTATACAGCAGTACCGATCCTTAGTGATGAAGGCAAATATGTAGGAACGATTACCGAAGGCGATCTGCTATGGTTCATGAAGAATAACGAGGATGTTACCTTCGAGAATGCCCATCGCGTCCATTTATCGGAAATTCCTATGCGAATTCATAACGTACCCGTACACATTAACGCGAACATGAACGATTTGATTTCCAAAGCGAAAGCGCAAAACTTCGTCCCGGTTGTCGACGATATGGACCGTTTCATCGGTATCGTTCGCCGCAGCGATATTATCGAATATTGTGCACAGCAAATGTTTCGGGAGAAAATTGTTGGATGATTGTAAGGACAATTTAAACACCTGCAGCATTGAGAGGTTAACTTGACTAGGGTCATGTTAACCAGGATACATTCTGTCGTCATAAATAGAGGAGCCTCGAATCATCGAGGCTCCTCTATTTATGTTGTATTTCACCTTCATCTCAATAACCACATTGCCCGAGAGCGGTGTGCTGAGCGACTAGAAGAGCAGTAACCATTTCGTAATAAAGCGCTTTCTACCATTCATGAAATGCACCCCTCTCGGAACCATTTTATGCTACTTTTTCTCCGCGTCGATGTCTTTTTGCAACAGTTCAGTCG
>NZ_JBFUIX010000203.1:0-5033 GCF_056401635.1 Paenibacillus sp. P4_E11
AGCTATACGAGCCATTGATTCGATGCACCTCCTTATCCTTGTTTTTGTTTATGCTTCGGATTTTCGCAAATGACCATTACAGCGCCTTTGCGTCGAATGACTTTGCATTTTTCACAAATCGGTTTGACCGACGGTCTTACCTTCATGGTTATTACCTCCTAATTCACCCCAAAAAGTGATGTTTCGCTTCGGAGCTTATTCCGACTACTTTTCGGGGGCCCCGTGATACATTACAACTAAAACTTATTTGAAACGGTAGGTGATCCGTCCTCTTGTTAGATCGTAAGGAGACAGTTCTACCGTAACTTTATCACCTGGCAGGATCCGGATAAAGTGCATCCGAATTTTACCCGATACATGCGCCAGCACTCTATGCCCGTTCTCAAGTTCAACTTTGAACATGGCATTCGGTAGCGGCTCAATCACAGTGCCTTCCACTTCAATTACATCTTCTTTAGCCACCGTCATTCTCCTTTCTGCTGCGCATCGGATTGTTGAAGTTCAACAAACTTATTCAATGCATAACGAAGCTTTCCGTTGGTAACACGACCGGTTTCGTTTAAGCTGTCAGCAACCTCACTGCTGCTATAATTCAACAGCTGTAGGTGGAGGATATTCTTCTTCTTGGGTTGGTCGAATTTGCGTTTGTCTCCGTCTGCAATCCATACGAACCGACTATCTTCTAGCCGAACCACAATCGCATACTGATCCTGCTCACGCCCCCGCAGCACTCTGGCTACTTGACCGAGCACAGGTCGCTTGGTGGTATCGTCCATCGTCATTGTCCATTACCCTCGCTTCGGGTGAGAATCTCATACCCATTAGCTGTGATGGCAATCGTATGTTCAAAGTGCGCGCATAACGAACCGTCAACAGTTACTACCGTCCAGTTGTCCTGCAACGTCTTGACATACCGCTCACCGACGTTCACCATCGGCTCAATCGCAAGCACCATGCCAGCTTTCAACCGCGGTCCGCGATCGGGAAGCCCGTAATTTGGAATTTGCGGTTCTTCATGCAAGTTTTGACCGATTCCATGTCCGACATACTCGCGAACGATGGAAAACCCTTGATCTTCGACAGACTTTTGAATGGCATGGGATATCGTAAACAATCGGATATCTGGTCCTGCCTTCGCAAGACCCTCATACAGCGATCGCTCCGTTGCCTCTAACAGCTTGCGGGCTGTCTCAGACACTTGGCCTACCGGATAGGTCCATGCAGAATCTCCATGATACCCTTGGTATTTGGCCCCGATATCAATGCTGATGATGTCTCCCTCGAGCAGTTTCCTGTCCCCGGGAATGCCGTGTACCAGCTCTTCGTTGACTGAAGCACAGATGCTTCCAGGAAAACCGTTGTAGCCTTTAAAAGACGGGATGGCCTTCTGACTGCGAATATAGTCTTCTGCGATCTGATCCAGTTCTCGGGTCGTCACGCCTGGCCTTACAGCTTGAGCCATCAGCCGATGCGTGTCCGCAACGATTCTGCCGGCTTCCCGCATGAGACTCAGTTCAGCCTCGGACTTACATATGATCATTCCGCTTGACCTCGCACTAAGGAAGAAATGTCGGATGTGACCAAATCGATATCTTGCTCACCGTTCACTCCACGTAGCAGTCCTTTTTTCGAATAGTAATCGAGTAAAGGAGCTGTCTTGTTGCTGTATTCATCCAACCGTGTGCCAACCTTCTCCTCATTGTCATCCGAACGTTGGTACAAGTCACCAGAGCACTTATCACATACGTTCTCGACTTGCGGAGGGTTGAACATTACATGGTAAGTTGCTCCGCAGGACTTGCAAATACGACGTCCGGTTAATCGGCCAAGCAGCAAATCACGATCCACGATCAAATTAATGACATGATCAATTTGTTTGCCTAGTGATGCCAGAATGTCGTCCAACGCCTCTGCTTGCGAGAGCGTTCTAGGAAACCCGTCGAGCAAAAAACCTTTGCTGCAATCCGGTCCTTGCAATCGTTCCTTCACAATGCCGTTCGTAATTTCGTCCGGAACCAGCAAACCTTGATCAACGAAACCTTTCGCTTGCACACCAAGCGGTGTACCCTGACTCATCGCCAGACGAAATGCATYTCCTGTCGAAATATGCGGTATGCCGAATTCTTCAACGATCCGTTCTGCTTGCGTGCCTTTGCCGGCCCCAGGAGGACCCATGAAAAGAAGATTCACTTGTACGCCCCCTCTTCCGTTGGTCAAGCGTTCGAACAGCATGGTAGGAACCGACGGTGATGGTTAATCAACCATCAGAACCTAGGAATCAGATGCTATTCGCTTATTTATTAATGAATCCTTTATAGTGGCGCTTGATCAGTTGGCTTTCGATTTGCTTCATGGTCTCGAGTGCAACCCCGATTACGATCAGCAGGGAAGTTCCCCCGATTGTAACAGATTGCGGTAAGCCCGCAAGTTTACTGAAGAACACAGGAAGAATCGAAATCGCGGCCAGGAAGATCGCTCCCGAAAGGGTAATGCGTGTCATCACTCTTGTAAGATAAGAGGACGTCATCTTCCCTGGGCGAATGCCCGGAATGTATCCGCCGTTCTTCTTCATCTGATCGGCCATCTGTACCGGATTGATCTGAACAAATGTGTAGAAGTAAGTGAATCCGATAATCATCAGCACATAAAGGACCATCCCAAATGCGGCCGTATAGGTCAGATTGTTGATAATCCAATCCGCAACAGCGTTCCCACGCCAGAATTGTGCAATCGTCGGCGGAAACACCAACAGCGACAAGGCGAATATTACAGGAATAACACCAGCCGCGTTGACTTTGAGCGGAATGTGCGTGGATTGGCCACCATACATCTTACGTCCTACAACCCGTTTCGCATATTGTACCGGAATTTTGCGAACACCTTGTTGCACGAAGATAACTCCGGCAATAATYGCAAGTATTACGACCACAATAATGACGACCTTCAGGATATTCAGGAACAGGGCACCTTCAGATCCTTCTACGAATAACCGCAGATAAATTTGGTTAATCCCGCTCGGTAAGGCGGCGACGATACCGGCGAAGATAATGACCGATATGCCGTTTCCGATGCCATGCTCCGTGATTTGCTCACCTAGCCACATCAGGAATGCCGTACCAGCTGTCAAAACGATTGAGATTAATACATATGTTATAAAACTTGGGTCTTTCACAAGGGCAAGACTGTACAATCGGTTAAACCCGAATGCTAATCCGAAACCTTGAACAAGTCCAAGTACTATCGTACCGTACCGCGTAATTTGGGCCAGCTTCTTCCGTCCAACTTCGCCTTCCTTCGCCCACATCGTGAACTTAGGAATAACGTCCATCGACAGAAGCTGCACAATGATCGATGAAGTAATGTACGGCATAATCCCCATCGCGAAGATGGAGAACTTGAACAATGCTCCACCCGAGAAGGTGTTCATTAGGTTGAACACCCCACCGCTGCTGCTTTGATCGATACTGGTTAAGATGTCATTATCGATGTTAGGCACGGGGATAAAGGCGCCGATCCGGTAAACGATTAGAATAACTAACGTGAAGATAATTCTTCTTCTAAGATCGTTCACTTTCATGATGTTGGACAATGTTTTAAACATCAAATCACCTCGGATTTACCGCCGGCAGCTTGAATCTTATCTACCGCAGATTGAGAGAACTTGTTCGCCTTCACTGTCAGTTGTACAGTAAGTTCGCCGGTTCCTAAAACCTTAATGCCGTCTTTAGGATTCTTCACAAGTCCGGACTCAATCAGGAATTCCGGAGTGATTTCCGTTCCCGCTGCGAATTGGTTCAATTCTTGCAAATTGACCAATGCGTACTCAACGCGATTGCGATTCGTAAAGCCACGTTTTGGTAAACGACGATACAATGGGTTTTGTCCGCCCTCAAAACCTGGACGAACTCCGCCACCAGAACGTGCATTTTGACCTTTGTGACCGCGACCTGAAGTTTTACCGTTACCGCTCCCGATTCCACGACCAACCCGCATGCGAGTCTTCTTGGAACCTGGTGCTGGGCTCAGTTCATGTAACTTCATCGTTGCACCTCCTTAAAAGATTTGTAAGTCTTAAACTGATCTATTCCGCTAACACTCGTTCGAGTCGATCGATTACACTTCTTTAACTTCAACGAGATGGCTCACTTGATTGACCATACCGCGAATCGCGGGGCTATCGTTGTGAACGACGGTTTGGTGAAGCTTGCGCAAACCAAGTGTTCTTACCGTCACCCGTTGCGTTTCCGGACGTCCGATCAAACTGCGTTTGAGGGTAATTTGCAATTGTGTAGACATAGTCTTTCCCCTCCTAACCTAATAGCTCTTGAACGGTTTTGCCGCGAAGCTTCGCAACTTCTTCCGCTTTTTTCAAACGTTGCAATCCTTCCAATGTTGCATTCACCATGTTCATGGAGTTGGAGGATCCAAGCGATTTCGTCAGAATGTCGCCTACTCCTGCAAGTTCAAGCACCGCGCGAACTGGGCCGCCTGCGATAACGCCTGTACCTTTGGATGCGGGCTTCAACAGTACGCGTCCTGCTCCGAATTGCCCTGTTACCAGATGCGGAATGGATGTTCCAACAATCGGTACATGGATCAGATTCTTCTTGGCATCTTCGATACCTTTGCGAATGGCCTCAGGCACTTCTGCCGCTTTACCGATACCAGCACCAACCCAGCCGTTGCCGTCGCCAACAACAACCAAAGCGCTGAAGCTAAAACGACGACCACCCTTTACTACTTTCGCAACGCGATTGATGTTGACTACTTTCTCAGTCAGCTCTAACGTATTGGGATCTACACGCAAGTCGTTTACCTCCTTATTGAGAAATTTTCCTTAGAATTGAAGTCCACCTTCACGGGCTGCATCAGCCAAAGCTTGAATGCGTCCGTGGTACAAATAGCCACCCCGGTCAAATACAACTTTCTCGACGCCTGCTTCCTTAGCGCGCTTCGCAATCAAAGTCCCTACTTGAACAGCTGCCTCGGTGTTGCCATCCCGAAACCTTGGAGCGCTACGATTACGTGATTTC
>NZ_JBFUIX010000204.1:0-5029 GCF_056401635.1 Paenibacillus sp. P4_E11
AGGTGAGGAACTCCCTCCGAAGATAATTAAAAAGCCTTTTCTATCATAACAGAAATGGGACGAGCTTGCAGAAAATGTTGCATCACCGCCAGATAAATACACATTTTCATTATAGACCGACAGTCTAATATACTGTAAAATGTTAGTATTCCAATACGCAGGGAAGTGAAGCCGAGTGAAGTTCATGCGCGCCTCAACCCGTAAAAAACGCGATCATGTCATCGAAGTTGTCTTGCAATTGTTTATCGAGAAAGGGTACGATCACGTTTCTGTAGATGACATTATTGCAGCAACACACACATCAAAAGGTACGTTCTACCATTATTTCGACAGTAAAGAAGACATCCTGGCCCAAGTGGGTGAACGACAAATAAACGTCATTCAACAATGGTCGAAGTATCCCCCTTCTCAGGTAACGTCGCTTGAAAGCCATGTGAACCAATTGTTTTTAGACTTAGCGTCTAATATCCAGGGAGTCCCTCGCCTTATTCGTAGCATGAACGCTTTGACGATGCGCAATGACACCGTCTCGTTGAAGAATCAGGAGCAAGCGGCCCTACTGACCAACAGTCTATTCCGCTGGTTGCCCGATTCACACAAGGTGGACCTTCTGGTCTCGACCTATACCGGAATTGTCGACCGCTGGTGCTTATCGGATCATTCCGATCTGATGTCGAGTATACACGATCAATTCTCACTTCTGTGGATAGGACTTCGGTCTAACGAACCTGCACCGCCCTTGCTTGTAACGCCCAAACTAAAGTCAACCAAGGAGGAAATGAAAATGAGAGTCGCTGTAATCGGGGGTGGCTTGGCCGGATTAACGGCTGCCGCTTATTTGTCCGAAGAAGCATCCATAGAAGGTATCTTGTTCGAACGCAGCCCGCAACTCGGGGGACGAGCGTTCACATACGAAAAGGCTGGGTTTACGCTAAACTATGGTGCTCACGCGATCTATGGCATCGACCGTCATAAGCTTATGATGATGGAGAGGGAGCTCGGTCTGTCGTTCAGCAGCAAGCAAGTCGACAAGCGGAAAGTGTACTACGAGAAGAACGATCAGTTGACACCCGCTCCCCTTGACTTCGTCAATTTGATTAAGACCGACCTGCTTAGTCCTCTGCAGAAGATGAGGTTCGCTGGAGAAATAACGGCCATCATTGCCAATATTCATCAATTGAAAAACTACCGCACCCTCGGCGATTACTTGGCCTATTCCGATGCGGACGAAGACTTGAAAGAGCTATGGGAACATCTTGTGTGCTCCAACTTCTTCATTACGCCGGAAGATGCCCGACAAGTATCTGGTGCTGTAATCAGCGAATATTATCAGAACTTGTTCCTCTCTGGCCGGCCTGTCAACTATATTCTAGGTAGTTGGGCGGTTATCACCAATCAACTCAAGCAGAAGATCGAGCTCTCAGGACGATGGTCGAAGGCGTTGCAAGAAGGCGTGGACGGGATTCGCTATGAAGGCGGCAAGTTCTTCTTGACGACCAAGTCGCGCGAGGAGAGCTTCGACCGCATCGTCTTCGCCATGCCCGTCCAGCAAGTGGCGAAGTTGCTCAAGGGATCTGCCTGGGAACCGTTCCTTGCCCCTTATGAGAACAACACCGCGACCGAGGTTATGGTGTACGATGTTGGCTTGAATCGTGTCGTTGCACGCCCATTCTCGTATATCAGCGATATGAACAACAAAATGTTCATAAGCGATGTGTCAGCGACAGATCATACGCTCGTTCCGGAGGGTGGCCAACTGCTGCAGGGCATCGCTTATTTGCACGATCAATTCCAGGACGATGCCGAACGCAAAGCCTACTTGGAGCAAAAAACGATTCAAATGGAGCAATTGTTTGACCGGCATTATCCCGGTTGGAGGGATGAAGTGGCGGTGAAACGTGTCTCGAAGAAAGCGATGGTTGCCAGTGTGAAAAACGTGCACACGAACCGGTTGCTGCCGAACCGGGTGGAAAATGTGCCGTTTTATTTTTGCGGGGATGGCTGTACGGGTAAGGGCGAGCTGGCCGAGCGAGCATTTTCCAGCGCTCGCAATGTTGCGCAGATGATTTTGAAGGATGTTAAGGTCTTGATTGGTGTGTAGCTGTTAGGCCATGCTAGGACTGCTGTAACGCGGAAAAGAGGCTGTCAATTCATTGTGGATAGAGATTAAGACGGACGTTCCGAGTGAAAAAGGACCCTTCTGCTCAAACATCTTGTTTGAACCTCCCTTGATTGTATAAGGGCTTCAGTGGTGGGAGGTTCAAGCCAAAACTCGCCAGGGTCCTCTTTTTCACTCTCCACTCCTGTGTTCACAGTTAATAGACAGCCTCAAAAAAAGCGCTATTCGCTCCCGCAGGCAGCGCCGAGACCGCATTATCGCGGTTTTTCCGCTTTAAATCTGCTGCGCACTCTCCCACTCCGATAGAGTAGGCGTATGGACGAACTGCCCCTTGCTCGGACCCGGAAGCCGACAATAAAATTCCAGCTCATTCCCGTCTGGATCAAGAAAATATACACTTGCCGAAGGTCCTGAGAGATGGACGATCGGTTCTTGTCCATCCCGGCCGAATACAGCCCACGTCTCTACGCCTCTCTCCGCTAGCCACTCGCCAGCTCGAACAATCTCGTCATAATTGACTTCGAAGGCAAAGTGACGAATATCGATCGGCTTGCCATTCTCCCATATACCGAACGTTTGAACAGGTTGCCCTACCTCCTCGATGTTGAAAAACGCAACCCGTCGGGTATCACTACTACTCGTCAATCGCATGCCAAGTCGTTCGTAAAACTCCACAGATTGCTCCAGGTTGCTAACTTGCAAATGAATCTCGCAGATTCTCCTGATCATGGCTAACCCTCCTCCGGTGTTGATGGTGTGGTTTTGGGGCTCATGAATTATGAACCGCCATATACTTCCTTCATGTTCTTTGTGTAAATTTCTACAATATTGCCTTCGGTATCTTTGAAATATAGATTACTTGAATCGTGGTTTTCACTTGCAAACACCAAGATATCAATATCCTTAGATTTCAAAATTGCTATTGTATTCTCAAATAATTTTGGATTGATATATAATGCAAAATGAACATGGATACCACCTTCATCATATAAACCATACTTCCAATAACTAACTGGGGTTTGTTTTATTTTCATTTGCTCTTCAGTAAAATCTCTTGAAAGCCATAAACCAAGTCTTGTATTTCCACCAACGTATAACCATGTAGCCCAAATATTTTCCGAAGCACTCGTCTCAAATTGTCCATTTCTATAACTCCACTGATCTACTATAGGAAACCCTAATTTTGTTGACCAGAAGTCAACTGCCCTTTCCATGGATTGAACTTCCAGCACTAATTCTGATACCCCTTCAACTTGAAGTTTCATCTTAATCTCACCCCGCTCATTTTCAAATATCCCCCATTGGAACGAAAGCTCGTTCTGGTGGAGGCTTCAGCCTATCGGATACCTAGCTCCTACCAGTTGCTCTCCAATGTAGGTGATAAACTCTGCAACGGAGGCTCGATTGAAAACGTAACACCGCTAGAATAACTCACACGCTTAACTAGCCTACTCCTCCGGTAAATTCAGAGCATCGACCCATGAGGATAGGAAGCCCGGAGTATGTCGAAGCACAATCAAATAACCCGCATACTGGAACGATAGCTCGTTCTGGTCGAGGCTCCAGCTTATCGGATACCCCGCTCCTTCAAGTCGGTCAGCAATCTGAGTGATATAAGCAGCACCAGAGACTCCGAGTACAAGTGTAAGATGGGGTGGAATTGCTATCATCCCGATCGGAATCCACTTCCGACTCGTAGAAACTACCACTGCATGCGCCGTACCACCACGAACGAATGCGAATAGTTCGCTGCTCTTGAATACCTTCATCCCCAGATTTGCTTGGAACCACGCTGTAGTCGCCCCCACATCGTGTACTGGAAGTCCAACCTCCCTCAAATACATAACTTGCAACAGGCCTTCCGGAACTAACACTTCGTCTGTGATGCCATAATGGGCGGTCCATTCCAACAAGTTGCCGTCCAAATCTTTGTAATACACACTCTTTCCACTTGTGAACGTTGTGACCGTAATGCCATCAGGCCAGGCAAGTGGGATTCCCAATAGCTGCTGCAAGTGCAAGACGACTTGATCAAACACGGCCATAGGAACTTCAAATGCCAGATGAACGGGTGCCAATCTTTCGTGTGATTCCTGAAAGGTAAGCCGGGTATGGGCATTGACTCGAACTTCAATCTGCTCGGCGTATTCCGATGCAACAGGGTAACCAAGACGTTCCGAAAAAAATTGTTTGACCCCCGCAACCGATGTCGTCTGCAATTTCACTTCTGCATAATGTGTAATCATACCTATTCCCAATCCTGCCGCTTCTGCTTCAGCAACTTGGCCATCGAGACTAGCTCCGAACCAATCGACATAAAGCGAAGCTGCATAGCAGGATCCTTGAACTCTCCGCCCTGCTTGAACTCCGTATTGCCCGGAATGGAGCCTAGCACCGGTACAACCCAGCCGTGTAAGCTTCGAACCATTGCTTGCATGGCGGTCAGTGTTACCATCGACGATGGCCCTCCAGTTGCGGATATGAGGGCGACCGGCTTGTTCTTGAATTGCCTGGATCCTACCCATTCCATAGCATTCTTGAAAGCAGCTCCTAGTGTATTATGGTACTCTGGGCTGCCCAGTACGATACCATCTGCCTCATCCATCAGGCTGATGAACTTATACACATTCTCATCCGCAAGTGCGTCTCTTCTCTCAGGGTGAAACATAGGCAATGGTGTCTCTCGAAGATCGAACAACATCGTGTCATCCCCATGCTCCTCACAATAACTCAAGACGGCCTTCACACCTTTAAATGTATTGGAATTCGACGACAAGCTTCCATTTAACCCTACCAGTTTCATCTTACAACCGCCTCCGATCACGTTATGGTATGTTTGTTCGTTCTTCCTTCATCATAAACGGTCAGCGTTTGGAAAACTTCGGCATATCGTTGTAGAAGCGCATACGC
>NZ_JBFUIX010000205.1:0-4967 GCF_056401635.1 Paenibacillus sp. P4_E11
CTACTATCCACATTAACGGCATTGTGGATAACCGAAGGGGCCGCAAGCTGTATCCTGGCGATCTTGTTGAAGTTCAGGAATGCGGACAATTCGAGGTCGTCCAGGGATAGGGGGTTATTCACTTGTTCCTGAAAAAGATTTCGTTGCGCAATTACCGCAATTACAAACAGGTTGATTTCTCCACGGAAGCGAACATCAACTTATTCGTCGGACCAAATGCACAAGGCAAAACAAACCTGTTAGAGTCCATCTATGTACTCGCCATGACGAAGTCGCACCGCACACATCAGCACAAAGAATGGATCGGCTGGAATGAGCAAAGTGCGCTAATTCACGGTGAAATCGAGAAACGTTACGGGGCTTGCACATTGGATCTGCAAGTATCCGCTCAAGGTAAGAAGGCGAAAGTAAACGGGTTGGAACAAAGAAAGCTGAGTGATTTCATAGGTCAGTTGAACGTTGTGATGTTCGCTCCAGAGGATTTGGAGATCGTGAAGGGGGCGCCAGGCGTCCGTCGCCGGTTTCTCGATATGGAGATCGTACAAGTACAGCCTTCGTATCTGCACGACCTGTCTCAGTACCATAAAGTGCTTGTACAGCGTAATAATTTGCTCAAGCAATTGCATCACCAGCCATCTTTCGGAGCACAATTAGAAGTTTGGAATGAACAATTGGCGCAATATGGTATTAAAATTATGAAAAAACGTCAAAGCTTTATAAGAAAGCTTCAAGTATGGGCAGAATCCATCCATCATGGTATTACGAATCGCTCGGAACAGCTTCGGATCGTATACCACCCTTCCTTCCCATTTGACGATTCGTCACAACAATCTGTTTTATTTGATCAATTTATGGTAAAGTTATCACAGGCAAAAGACCAAGAAGTTCGGCGCGGTATGACATTGTATGGCCCTCATCGCGATGATTTGCTGTTCCAGATTAACGATAAAGATGTCCAAACGTACGGTTCACAAGGCCAACAGAGGACTACAGCCTTATCACTAAAGCTGGCTGAGATCGAATGTATACGCGAAGAAGTGGGGGAATACCCGATTCTCCTGCTTGATGATGTATTGTCAGAATTAGACACGTTTCGTCAAACGCAGTTGATCGAGACGTTCCAAGGGAAAGTTCAGACTTTCATCACCACTACCGGAATCGAAAGCATTAAGATGGACAGGCTTGGCCATGCTGCGATATACCACGTGCAGGACGGGAAACTGATCTAGGTTCGAATACGATTAGGAGCTGGTCCCATGTTCATTCATTTAGGCGGAGAGAAAATCATACGGGCTTCAGAGCTTATTGCTATATTCGACTTGTCGATCGAGAAGTCGTCCAAAATATCCAAGCATTTTATTCAACATGCACATAAAGACCGTAACGTGGAAGTGATTGGCGAGGAAGAGTGCAAGTCACTCGTTGTAACCAAATCGAAGGTGTACTACTCGCCGGTTTCCTCCACAACGCTCAAGAAAAGGGCTCAGGTCCTCATGGTTAACGAGATCGATGCTTTTTCAAATCAGAGAAGTAGGTGACCGGAATGACGATCAATCAAAGCGCTTATGATGAAAGCCAGATTCAAGTTCTGGAAGGCCTGGAAGCGGTTCGCAAGCGGCCGGGTATGTATATCGGCTCGACAGGACCGAGAGGGCTCCACCATCTCGTTTGGGAAGTAATAGATAACAGTATCGATGAGGCACTAGCGGGTTATTGTGATAAAATCATAGTGACTGTCCACAAGGACAATAGCGTGACCGTCATCGATAATGGCCGGGGAATACCGGTAGGCGAGAATGCGAAGCTGAAGAAATCTACGGTTGAAGTCGTTCTGACCGTGCTTCATGCTGGTGGGAAATTTGGCGGAGAAGGCTACAAAGTGTCGGGTGGATTACATGGTGTAGGGGTATCTGTTGTGAACGCCTTATCTGAGCTCTTAGTGGTTACGGTGAAGATAAAAGGCAAGATCCATCAACAGGAGTTTCGCCGTGGTGCACCACAATATGACCTGAAGGTGATCGGAGAAACGGATGAAACCGGTACACAAGTAACGTTCAAGCCAGATCCCGAGATATTCACGGAAACGACCGAATATGAATATGACATTTTGCAATCTCGTATTCGTGAATTGGCTTTTCTCAACAAAGGAATTGAAATTCATCTTATCGACGAGCGCACCGATGTGTCCAATTCTTTCAGGTATGAAGGTGGGATCGTTTCCTTCGTCGAATACTTGAACCGCAACCGGGTAGCCGTTCACGAGACGCCGATTTATGTAGAAGGCGACAGAGACAACATTCATATTGAGATCGCCATCCAGTATAACGACAGCTATACCGAGAATATATATTCGTTCGCGAATAATATCAATACGCATGAAGGCGGAACGCATGAGTCCGGATTTAAGAGTGCTCTGACCCGGATATTGAACGATTACGCCCGGAAGACGAATGCACTCAAGGACAGTGATGCCAACTTATCCGGCGATGATGTGCGGGAAGGGTTGAGTGCGATCATCTCTGTCAAGATCCCGGATCCACAGTTCGAGGGACAGACGAAGACCAAGCTTGGCAACAGTGAAGTGCGTGGGATCGTCGAGTCCTTATTCGCAGAGAAATTGCAGATGTTCTTGGAAGAGAATCCGGCTATTGCCCGCAAAATTCTCGAGAAGGGTATTCAAGCGGCACGGGCTCGAGAAGCAGCTAGAAAAGCGCGCGAACTGACACGCCGCAAGAGCGTATTGGAAGTCAGTTCGTTGCCTGGGAAGCTTGCCGATTGTTCTTCACGCGATGCTTCCATAAGTGAACTGTATATCGTGGAAGGAGACTCGGCTGGCGGTTCCGCCAAGCAGGGACGTGATCGGCATTTCCAAGCGATCTTGCCACTCAAGGGGAAGATCCTGAACGTAGAAAAGGCACGGCTGGACAAGACGTTGTCGAACCTGGAAATCCGCGCGATGATAACGGCATTGGGAACGGGAATCAGTGATGAATTCGATATCGTGAAGGCCCGTTACCACAAAATTATTATTATGACGGATGCCGACGTGGACGGGGCCCACATCCGGACCCTGCTGCTCACTTTCTTCTACCGGTACATGCGTAAGTTGATCGAAACCGGTTATGTGTACATTGCCCAACCACCGTTATTCAAGATTGAACGTAACAAAACGATTCGTTATGCCTACAACGAGAAGCAACGAGTCGCCATTCTCGAAGAGTTTGGAGAAGGTGTGAAGGTCAATGTACAGCGTTACAAAGGTCTTGGAGAGATGAATCCCGAGCAATTGTGGGAAACGACCATGGACCCGGAAAGCCGTACGCTGCTGCAGGTTAGTATCCAGGATGCGATTGAAGCGGACGCCATCTTCGACACCCTGATGGGGGATAACGTGGAACCACGCCGCGAATATATTCAAGAGCACGCCAGATATGTGAAGAACCTGGACGTTTAACCTTTGGAGGTAACCCATGGCTGAAGAGAAGAGATCGGAAATAAGAGAAATTGATATAGGCACAGAAATGCGTACGTCCTTTATGGAATATGCAATGAGTATCATTGTTAGCCGGGCTTTACCAGATGTTCGTGACGGGTTGAAGCCTGTTCACCGCAGAATATTGTTCGCCATGTCCGAACTGGGCATGACGCCAGACAAGCCATATAAGAAATCTGCCCGGATTGTCGGAGAAGTAATCGGTAAGTATCATCCTCATGGAGATAGTGCCGTTTATGAGACAATGGTAGGAATGGCGCAGGACTTCACATACCGGAACATGCTAGTTGACGGACACGGGAACTTCGGGTCTGTAGATGGAGACTCTGCAGCGGCTATGCGTTATACCGAAGCACGTCTATCGAAGATATCGATGGAATTGATTCGCGATATGCAGAAGGAGACGGTTGACTTCGTTCCGAACTATGACGGCGAAGAACATGAACCTTCGGTTCTTCCGTCCCGTTATCCGAATTTACTCGTCAACGGAACCTACGGAATTGCAGTAGGGATGGCAACGAGTATTCCACCGCATAATCTAGGTGAAGTTATAGATGGCGTGCAGCAAATTATCGATAATCCGGAAGTTACACCTCTTGAGTTAATGCAATCGATTAAAGGTCCTGATTTCCCAACCGGTGCCTTTATACTTGGTCGCGAAGGGATTCGCTCTGCATATACAACAGGCCGCGGTTCGGTCACGATGCGCTCTAAAGTTAACATAGAGGAGAACAACAATAAGACTCGGATTATTGTATATGAGCTTCCCTTCAAGGTGAATAAAGCTAGACTTGTGGAGAAGATTGCCGAGTTGGTTCGAGATAAAGTAATCGATGGAATTACCGACTTGCGGGATGAATCGGATCGTACCGGGATGCGTATCGTCATAGAGCTTCGCCGCGATGTTAACCCGAATGTCGTGCTGAACAATTTGTATAAACATACACCGATGCAATCCAATTTCGGTATCATTATGCTGGCACTAGTAAATGGCGAGCCGAAGGTATTGAACTTGAAAGAGATCCTTCACCATTATCTCAAGCATCAGCAGGAAGTTATTCGCCGTCGTACCGAATACGACCTGAAGAAAGCCGAAGCCAGGGCACACATTCTGGAAGGCTTGCGAATTGCTCTGGATCACCTGGACGAAGTTATTGCCTTGATCCGTTCTTCGCGAACGACTGAAGAAGCCCGTGAAGGCTTGATGACTCGATTCCAATTGAGCTACGAACAAGCACAGGCGATTCTTGATATGCGCCTGCAGCGCTTGACCGGTCTGGAACGGGAGAAAATCGAGAGCGAGTATGCCGAATTGTTAGCGAAAATCGCCGAATATCGCGCTATTCTTGGAGATGAACAACTGATCTTAGGCATCATCAGCGATGAATTGAAAGAGATCAAAGAAAAATTCGCCGATGCCAGACGTTCAGAGATTACGATTGGTGAAGAGAGTATCGAAGACGAAGACTTGATC
>NZ_JBFUIX010000206.1:0-4890 GCF_056401635.1 Paenibacillus sp. P4_E11
AAGAAAGATGTATCCAAAATAACGGCTTTTGTCGAAAGGGTGAAGCATCATGCATCAAGTGCCGGATGAACACGGACGATTCGGGGTATTCGGAGGTAAGTATGTACCTGAAACGTTGATGAATGCCCTCCACGAGCTGGAGCAGGCATATGTACATTATTCCAAGGACCCGGACTATATCCGGGAAGTGAATTTTTTGTTGAATGAATATACAGGACGGCCTTCGAGACTGTATTATGCGGAGCGTCTGTCTGCGCACTTCGGAGGGGCCAAGATTTATTTAAAGCGGGAAGACCTGAACCATACGGGTGCTCATAAGATCAACAATACGATCGGACAAGCGGTTCTTGCCAAAAAAATGGGGAAGACGAAAGTAATCGCAGAAACGGGAGCTGGTCAACATGGTGTTGCATCGGCAACGATCGCTGCTCTGCTAGGGTTAGAATGCAAAGTGTTCATGGGCGAAGAGGACACGAAGCGTCAGCAATTGAACGTCTTCCGCATGCAGCTGTTAGGCGCGGAAGTAATCCCAGTGCTGTCTGGTACGCGTACGCTGAAGGATGCTTGTAACGAAACGCTACGCTACTGGGTCAGCAACGTGCAGGACACGTACTATATTCTTGGATCGGCAACCGGTCCACACCCTTATCCCATGATGGTTCRCAACTTCCAGCGCATTATCGGCGATGAATCTCGCAAACAAATTGTGGAGCGGGAAGGCCGTCTGCCTGATGCAGTTGTCGCGTGTGTTGGTGGAGGCAGCAATGCGATCGGTATGTTCTATCCTTTCATTCAGGATAGCAATGTTCGGTTGATTGGCGTTGAAGCAGCAGGCCGCGGTGTAGAGACGGAAGAACATGCTGCTACGATGACGAAGGGCAGCCATGGTGTGTTCCAAGGCTCCTTCAGTTATGTCCTTCAGGACGAATTCGGCCAGGTGCTGCCTGCTCATTCGATATCCGCTGGTTTGGACTATCCGGGTATTGGCCCCGAGCATTCCTACTTGAAGGACAGCGGACGTGCGGAATACGTTCCGATTACGGATGCCGAAGCTCTTGAAGCGTTGCAGTTGCTCAGTCGCATGGAAGGCATCATTCCGGCGCTAGAGAGCGCCCACGCGATGGCGCACGTGTCCAAGCTTGCGCCAACAATGAGCCCGGATCAAATTATCGTCGTCAGCTTGTCTGGACGGGGAGATAAAGACGTAGAATCGATCATGTCCTACTTGGGAGGTGGCGCACATGAATCGCATTGACGCCAAATTCGCGGAGTTGCGTGAACAGAAGCGCACCGCACTTATTCCATTCGTGACGATCGGTGACCCCGATCTGGACACGTCACTTGATATACTCGCAGAACTGGAGGCCGCTGGCGCGGACATCGTGGAGCTGGGAGTTCCATATTCGGACCCGCTGGCTGATGGACCTGTCATTCAACGTGCCTCGGAGCGTGCCTTGAAACATCGTATTACGATTCTCGATTGTATCCATGCCGCCAAGAAAGCAAGAGATCGTGGTATTCAATTGCCTTTTATCTTGTTCACATATTACAACCCCGTTCTTCGCTTAGGGTTGGAACGTTTCTTCGAGCTCTTGAAGGAAAACGACATAAGCGGCATGATCATCCCCGACCTTCCGATCGAGGAAGACGGCGCGGTGCGCAAGCTTGCAGTGGCATACGGCATTCATCTCATTCCATTAGTGGCGCCTACATCAGAAGCGCGAATTGAGAAGATCGCAGCGAATGCGCAAGGGTTCGTCTACTGTGTCTCCTCGCTTGGTGTAACCGGTGTGCGATCCGAGTTTTTCGCCGGGATCGACAACTTCCTGAACACGGTCAAGCGTTCGACTTCCTTACCGATTGCTGTTGGCTTCGGGATTCAGAATCGGGAACAAGTCGCGCAATTCGCTAATACTTGTGACGGAGTCGTAGTCGGCAGCGCTATCGTTCGCTGTATCGAGAATGCCATCCCTCTGTTGCAGCAACCGTCCACCCGGGAGCAAGGTCTCTTGCAAATTCGAGAATTTGTGAGACAATTAAAGGTATAATTGGCGAATCGGCTTGGAAAAAGGCAATCGTGTTAAACTAGTAGCGCTACGAACGGCAAAACAGTCTGCGGCCTCGGTTGAAAAGTTGTCCCTTGATTCGATGATGGATAGGACACCTTTTCAAAGGAGGCACGTGAACTCTTACGGCTGTTTTTGCCGTTCTCCGCTCCACTACTTCAACACGATACAATTATCTCATGCCGATTCGCTGAGGTGAGAAGAGAAGAAAACCAAAAACCAAAAACCAAGAACATGAACAAGAGGTGAAGGCTAGCTCATGAAACCGAAACAAAATATCGTACATCTGCCTGTGTACCAACCCGGCAAGCCGATCGAAGAAGTGAAGCGCGAGTTAGGTTTGAAAGAAGTGATCAAGCTCGCCTCGAACGAAAATCCATTCGGCTGCTCGCCTAAGGCGAAAGAAGCGATTATCGCTGAAGTGGATAATACTAGTCTGTACCCGGATGGCGGGGCGGTGGAATTAACCAAGGCAGTCGCCAGCCATTTCAACGTGGAACCGAATCAAGTCATCTTCGGAGCCGGCTCGGACGAGATCATTCTGATGATCGCACGTGCGTACTTGGTCCCTGGCGATGAGAATATTATGGCCACGCATACATTCCCTCAGTACAAGCATAACGCCGAGATCGAGGGTGCCGTTCACATCGAGGTGCCGCTTATTGAGGGGACTCACGATCTTCAAGGAATGTTGAAGCGAATAACAGATCGTACCAAGATCATATGGGTGTGCAATCCGAACAATCCGACAGGCACGATTGTATCGCATGACGAGTTGTCGAATTTCTTGAAGCAAGTCCCTTCGAATGTACTAGTTGTACTCGATGAGGCTTATGCTGAATATACAGTCAGCGGAGATTATCCGGATGGCTTCGAACTTATTAAGCAGTACAAAAATGCCATTCTGCTGCGCACGTTCTCCAAGATTTATGGATTGGCATCACTCCGAATCGGATATGGAATCGGACATCCAGAGGTCATTCATACGATCAATCAGGTGCGTGAGCCGTTCAATACGACTCGCTATGCTCAAGCCGCAGCCAAAGCCGCGTTGCAGGATGAGGCTTTTATCGCAGATTGCCGGGAGAAGAATGCCAAGGGCATTGACTACTTAACCGGTCAGTTCGACCGATTGGGACTCGCTTACTATCCTGCTCACGGAAACTTCATTATGGTTGATACACAACGTCCGGCCAAGCTTGTATTTGATGGGCTATTGCGCAAAGGATTTATCGTGCGAGGCGGACACAATCTCGACTTCCCGACCAAGATCCGTGTCACCGTCGGAAGCCGCGAGCAGAACGAGAAATTTTTGCAAGCCCTTGAGTCCGTTCTAACAGAAGTTACGGTTCAAGCCTAATCCAACGTCAAAAGAGTGAATCAAATGAAAAAAATTGCCATATTCGGCGTAGGACTGATGGGCGGCTCGCTTGCATTATGCTTCAAGGGCAAGCCCGATCTGGAAGTCATCGGACATACGATCGATTCGGCTGATGCAGATAAATTGCTCAAACGCGGTGTCGTGGACCGAGTATGTACATCCATGGAAGAAGCTGCTGAAGCTGCAGATTTCATCTTCCTCTGCGTTCCGGTCGACGTTCTTGAGCCGTATTTGACCCGTATCCTGCAGTTCAACCTGAAGTCCGGATGTATTATATCTGACGTCGGCAGTACGAAGGCCTCTATTATGGAATGTGCGGACAAGCTTAAGCGTTCTGACGTCTTCTTCATCGGCGGCCATCCGATGGCCGGTTCGGAGCGGTCTGGGGTGGAAGCGGCCTCCTCGCATCTGTACGAGAATGCGTTCTACGTGCTCACGCCAAGCGAAGGAACGCCGGAGCATGCGTATGAACGGTTAACTGAGCTTCTGCAACATACGAAGGCGCAGATCGTTCGCGTAGAGGCCGACCAGCATGATCAAATCGCCGGAGCGGTCAGTCATCTGCCGCACATTATCGCGGTAGCGCTCGTAAATCAGATCGCGACCTATAGTGAATCGAATCCTTTGTATGAGAATCTGGCCGCTGGTGGGTTCCGCGATATTACGCGTATAGCGTCCAGCCATCCTGCGATGTGGCGGCCGATCTTGTTGAACAACCGGGATGTGCTGCTACAGCTTCTGGCGGATTGGAACGAAGGTGTTCGCAGCTTCCAGACGATGCTGGAGCAGGAAGACGGCGAGGGCATTGAAGAACAGTTCAAGCGGGCTGCCTCATTCCGTAGCCAACTGCCGGAGCGACGCAAGGGCATCTTGACCGCGATCTACGACGTGTACGTCGATGTGCCGGACCATCCAGGCATCATTGGTCAGATCGCATCGTTACTTGGCAATCATCGTATTAATCTTAGCAACATGCACATTATTGAAAGCAGAGCCGACGTACCTGGTGTATTGCGGTTGTCGTTCCGTAACGAAGCCGAGATGGATGCGGCAATCACCGTGTTGAGAAAGAACGGGTACGAAGTACGGTTATAGTTGGATCATACACGAGAGCGGGCCATGAGGTATCATGAGCCCGCTTTTCTGCATATATCAGCATAAAAGAAACCGTTTTCAAAATAATCATTGACAAAATGTAAACGGATACATATACTGAAAGTACAGTATGGTTTCTCTCCACTCCTATCCGAAAATTCGCACTCTGTGCAACCACCGGAATTTCCGGTGGTCTTTTTTTTGTCCGGGACAAATTGGTTTTAGTTGATCTTGCCTACAATCCATTATTTACATTTGTACGGTGTTGTTTTATGGTAGGATAGTGCGCTTCACAAATTTGTTGAAAAAAGAAGGAATTTTCCTTACTTATACAGAATTGTGTTAGAT
>NZ_JBFUIX010000207.1:0-4874 GCF_056401635.1 Paenibacillus sp. P4_E11
GGATAACTCGTAAATCTATCGCGGCTTCCAACTGTCCGACTTCGACGGACACGCCTTTTTGTACGTTTTTCCCGCTTAGCCTCTTGGCTAGTCCTTCCGAGATTCCGCCCGACATGGCGGCAATGCCTGGAGTTTCCAATGCTGCGAGTCCGGCAATGGTGGCAACTACATCATCGGAAATGCGAATAATACCGGATTGAATTTCTGCGGACATGTTGTTCACTCCTTCCACAATATAGCTTCATTGTAATTTGTACTGACATACAAAGTCAACTTTTCACCATGGAGCAGCTCTCCATAAAATAACTTTTCAACTGGATTTATTTCCAGTATAGTAGAATAAGCCAGCGTCAAACAGGGAATGTTTTACATAAACAGGAGGAGTACGAAATGAAACAAAAGGCTTTTTTTATTCTCTTAATTGCGAGCTTTGCTTTCAGTGGAATTGCCCATTACTCGGGTATGTCCAAGATGCTTCAACTGGTGGTGTGTTGTATCGCCATCGTGTTCGCTGCAGGATTTCTTGGTAAAGCGACTGAAGGGGTCGCTCATTACGCGGGAGAACGTGTTGGCGGATTTCTGAACGCGACTTTCGGTAACGCGGCGGAGCTCATTATTGCCATCTTCCTCATCCGGGATGGATTGTTCGATATGGTCAAGGCCAGTATTACCGGCTCCATCATGGGGAACTTATTACTTGTCCTAGGGCTTAGCGTGTTCCTTGGCGGGGTGAAGTTCAAGACCCAAAAGTTCAACGTCATGATGGCCGGTGCCAATGCTTCCCTCATGCTGCTTGCGGTAATYGCTTTATTCATCCCTGCAATATTCGCTAAGAGCTTAACTACGAGTGAAACGAACACGTTCAGCTTGATCGTCGCTTTCATCCTTATCGCAGCTTATGTTCTCTGGCTCATCTTCTCGATGATAACGCATAAGAATGAGTTGACCGATCCGTCGGAACAACCGGACGAGCATGATGTCGCTTGGTCCAAGAAGAAATCGATCAGCTACCTAATCATCGCTACCGTTATGGTCGCCTTTATCAGTGAATGGCTGGTTGGCACGTTGGAAGAGTTTACCCACCGTTTCGGCTTGTCCGAGCTGTTCGTCGGAGCTTTCCTCATTGCCATTATTGGGAACGCGGCGGAGCACAGTGCGGCTGTATTCCTTGCCATGAAGAACAAAATCGGCGCGGCTGTTGAAATTGCGATCGGCAGCTCCTTGCAGATTGCCCTGTTCGTCGCCCCACTTCTTGTAATTATCAGCTATTTCTCGGGGAACCCGATGAATATCGTGTTTACCACATATGAGTTGGTCGGCATTGCCGTTGCATCGTTCATTGCCAAATCTATATCGAAGGACGGATCCACGAATTGGTACGAAGGAGTATTGCTCATCATCGTCTACATCATCCTCGGAATCGCGTTCTTCCTTGTTTAATAGTTCCCTATACACAAAAAATGAGCAGCCCCATGGGCTACTCATTTTTTGTTAGAGCGAGAGCTTCGTACAGCTGTGCCAGCTTGCGCTCTAATTCACTTAGAATGTTCTTCCCTGCTGATTCAACCACCAGGCCCGCCCGAACGGCAAAATCGATTTCACGCGATAGTCCGTACATCTGTGTATCCAACACCTCTTCATAAAGAGGACATCTGCGGTTAGTCAACGATTCCATCTGAATCTGTATGAGCTTCTCAATTTGATCCGCATCTTCTTGGAGAAGGCTGATAGCTTTCTGATTCAAATTTAACATCAATTCGGATGACGACATCAAATCTCCCCCTTATCTCGAAGCTTTTCCTTTGCTTATATGCTTATGATAGTCGAAAACGCCTCATTACACAAGAGAGGGTTGCCCTTACACACATTCCGAATCATTCCCATTCGGTCCACCCTTGCACGCCACAAAAAAAGATATTCCCTTGTGAGAGAATATCTTCGTTTCTTCCCCTAGCCCAACTTCCGACGGCAGAAAGTTGGCTGGACTGGCTATTACTCAGAAACAACGTCTACGGATAAATTGTGCTTAGCGAATACTTCCACCATCGACTTGGTCGCTTCTTCCGCATCTGGTCCGTGAACATGCAGCTGATAAGTTCCCGAATCCAATAAAGTGGTAAACAGACCGAGAATACTTTTCACGTCGATAAATTTGTTTTGAAGCTGAAGAACAATCGATGAACGAAATTTGTTAGCAGTTTGGGAAATTTCTACAATTGCTGAGTTGTTCGTGTTAGACATGACAGATCCCCCCATGGAAGCGGATGTGAATCCGGCCTCATTAATGTTAGTTCTTTTCTATGATAACTTGGAAGCGCGTTCCACGCAATGATAGAATTTAATCAATTTACTTGTATTGATCCACAAATATTTATGTTAACTGATCAGGGTTGAGGCCCATTAACTCAGGGATGACGAACAATCCATCCTTACGTATGAGTATATCGTCAAAAAACACTTCCCCACCGCCGTACTCCGGTCGTTGAATGAGCACAATATCCCAGTGAATCGCCGATCGGTTGCCATTGTCGCAATCTTCATATGCTTGCCCCGGGGTGAAGTGCAGGCTCCCGGCGATCTTCTCGTCGAACAGTGTATCTTTCATCGGTTTCAGAATATACGGGTTGAAGCCGAGACTGAACTCCCCGATATATCTCGCTCCTTCGTCCGAATCAAGCACTTCATTCAGTCGCTTCGTATCATTGCTGGTTGCTTCAACGATTTTGCCGTTCTCGAAACGGAACTTAATGTTCTCGAACGTAAACCCTGCATACACACTAGGCGTATTGTACGAGATAACACCATTCACCGTATCCCGGACAGGCGCTGTGAATACTTCCCCATCCGGAATGTTGCGCTCACCTGAACACTTGCGGCCAGGCAGTCCTTTAATCGAGAATGACAAATCCGTACCAGGCCCGACAATACGCACTTGATCCGTACGCTTCATGAGGTCKGCAAGCGGGTTCATCGCCAAATCCATCTTAGCATAATCCAGATTGCATACATCGAAATAGAAATCCTCGAATGCTTCTGTGCTCATACTTGCCAATTGGGCCATAGACGGGCTCGGGTAGCGCAAGACAACCCATCTCGTCTTCTTCACACGCTGTTCCAGATGGACTGGCTTGTAGTAAATTCGTTGGTACATCTCATTCTTATCACCTGGCACATCGGACATTTCGTTAACGTTATCGCCGGAACGCACAGCTATATAGCCATCCATCTGCGACATTCGATTCAAGTCCAGTTCCTTCCACAGCTCCAACTGTTGTTCCGTTATGGAGGTCAGCATGGAACGCAGAACAGACTTGTCACTCAGTTCAACGAAGGGGTAACCGCCTTGTGCATGTACTTCCTCCACCAAGCATTTGGCCAGCTCGCGCTCAGCACCGATCATGTCGATTAATATCTTCTCACCTGGTTTGACTTTTACCGAGTAGTTTACCAAGTTACGGGCTAATGTTTGCAAACGGGGATCTCTCAATGTGCACAGCTCCTTATGTAGAATTCGATAAATTAGTTTTATCTGGCATCCATTTCTTACGAATCACGCTCCCGATGGCGAGCAGCCCCATGAAGAGGAACAGCAGCAGAAATAACCGAAGCCGGTGTTCACGGAAATGAAGCAAATCGTACCCCATGAACGATTCCAGTACGATAATCGGGAATTTCCCGATCAATGTCGCGAACAGGAAAGGGCGGAATTGGATCTTGGACATCCCCGCTCCGAAATTGATCACTGACGATGGAATGATGGGGATCAGCCGGCCTATTAAGATGTAACGGAAGCTCTTCTGCTCCAGTCGATCATTGAATACTTGAATGCTCGGATAACGCGCAAGTTTGGCCGATACCCAATCATGCCCGTAATACCTGGCGAACAAAAACGAAGTCACTGCAGCCAAGCATGCCATTCCGAAATTAATAGTTATACCTTCAATAACTCCGAATACAAGCATATTCGCTCCTGCAATTAAGACAAAGGGAAAGATCGGAATCCAGGTTTGGACAAATATCGCACTCATGCCGATTAACACGGAAAAAATGCCGAAAGCTTGCATATGCTCCGCCATTTGTTCGATGTTCGTGTGTCGAAGCTCTGTACCTGGACGAGTAAACCCAACGAAATAGATGATTGCCCCGATCAAAATAAGGAGCAAACTGATCTTTATACGTGCTCTTGCTCGGTTCACTCTTGTCCCCCCTTCTTGACCTTCCTATTTTAACATGGTTTTGACTGATGTAAATGCCATGATAGGGAAGGAAAAGAATGTACAGCGATAGAGGGTCATGCGATTACTCACCAAATGCATACGTAACTTCAGTTGTCTCGTCCTTCTGCTTGCCTTCGCTCATATAGTGCATGACCGTAACGACGTGCATCGTCGTAGGAAGATTCGACCTGCGATCTACGCCAATCCGATAAGTGGACTCGGCCTTCAGACTGCCCTTCATCTCCTCCACTTTGGTCCGGGAATCAGCCAGGCTCTTCTCGATATCCTTACGCATGGCCGCGGTTTGCTTGTCAGTAAGCTGGAGCTTCTGTTGCAACTCCTTCAATTTACGATCCGGGTCCATCAACGTTAGTTGTTCCGTGAGGTTCGATTGCAGCATGGTTGATAATTCGGCCGAGTCGGGTTGCACCGCTATGACCGTTATTCTTCGATCGGACGTTCCCTTCTCGGTGGTAACATGCTTATTCATTACGTTCAACCGCTCCAGGTGAGAGAGAGGATTCCAACGGATCAACTGCTCTGCATTTCCTAGTTCAGGACTCTCCGAAACGATCCATCCCTCCTGTTTGCGACTCAGTTGTACCGTTACATCTTTCTCACGTGCTTTCCCGGTGCTTCGAGGCTGCAGCTTGGTCG
>NZ_JBFUIX010000208.1:0-4860 GCF_056401635.1 Paenibacillus sp. P4_E11
TCCCTTACCTGAAAGACAAAGAAGGCAAAAACACAGCAATCGGAACAGGCGGGATCAGTTGGTACATCGCGATTCCCAAATGGGCGCCTAACAAAGAAGAAGCGTTCAAGTACATGGATGCTAAGTTCGAGAAAGATACGTTCAAAGAACTGGCTATCGGTAAAGAAGGCGTTCACCACACCGTTAAAGACGGCAAATACTACCCGATTCTTCCTATCTTCAATGACAAATGGAACAACGGTAGCTACTACTTGACGGGTATCGACGAGAAGAACTATCCGATCTACTGGCAAGCACGTGTACGTAAAAATGAGCACGTTCAGAAGTACTTCGAAACTTACCAAGAAAATGCAAAAGCTGGCTTGGTATGGGACGCTCTGACATATGCACCTCCAATCGAAGCTCTGTCCAAAAACGGTCCTAAGCTGAACAAGCTGACCGAAGATACATTCATCAAATTCATCACAGGTTCCGAGCCACTTGAGAACTATGATAAGTTCGTGGCTCAATGGAAATCCGAAGGTGGAACTGAAATGGTAACAGCGGCTAACGAATGGTTCAAAACAGCACCTAAGAAATAATCAATTGTTTTAGGACTCACCACCACCAGCCTGTTATAAGCTGGTGGTTTTTTTCAATTGGGGAAGTATAATAGAAACCATGACTAAGAAAGTAAGGCGGTAGCTCATGAGAATCCATATTCTAGTAGCAGATGACGATCCGAACATTCGAGAGTTGCTGCGATTTCTATTCAATAAGGAAGGGTATCTCGTGTTCGAGGCGGAGAATGGTGAAGAGGCTTCGCTCGTGATGGAACGCGAGCAAGTTCATTTGGCCGTAGTGGATGTGATGATGCCACTTAAGAATGGGCTGGAGTTGTGCGAGGAGATCAGGAGACACTATGACATCCCGGTCATATTGCTGACGGCCAAGGGCGAGTTAGGTGACAAGGAACAAGGCTTCCTATCCGGAACGGACGATTATGTAGTCAAACCATTCGAGAGCAAGGAACTGCTCTTTCGCATCAAAGCATTATTGCGCCGTTATCAGTTGGTATCCTCAGAAGTGATTCGGTTGAATTCTACGTACATCGATCGCAAAAGCTATGATATCAAGATCGGGGACGCGACAATTACGATTCCGCTTAAGGAATTTGAATTGCTGGCACAATTGGCGAGTCAACCGGGCCGCATATTCACACGCGAACAGCTGTTGCAGCTGATCTGGGGGGCCGATTACGAGGGAGGAAGCCGAACGATTGATGTCCACATCAAGCGACTGCGAGAACGATTCTATGAGTTGACAGATGACTTCGTCATTACATCGGTTCGCGGACTTGGCTACAAGCTTGAGGTGCAGGGAGGATGAAGACGCTATACATAAGAATTGTCGCTACATTTCTGTTCATCGCCATCATCAGCAGCATATTGGCACTAATCATATCCAACTTTTATTATGTGTCCAAGATCAGAGGGTATAACGAGCAGAAGGTACAATTTATTGGCAAAGAAATCGTGCAATTATATGAACAGACGCCATCTTCAGATCTTCACGACTATTTGACGCATATCGGCAATATGGGTTTCCAAATCTATGCGGTCGATAACAAGCGAGAAGAGAGCTATTACGGGGCATCGTTCAAGCATAAGCAATTCGATCCCGAACTCGTGGATCGTGTGTTACGGGGTGGTACTTACGAAGGGATTGCTGAGGAAAAGCCTGCGTTGATGGTCACAAGGTACTTTGAGAACAGCATCCGGAATACAGTTGGTCTTCCCTTGCAAGTGGGCGGTCGTACGTATGCCCTATTCATCCGGCCTAATCTGGAGCAGCAAATCGGCGAGGTCCGGCTCATATTGGCCGTGTTATTAGGATTTACTTTCCTTATTAGTCTGGTATTAATTGTTATATCGTCGAGATACATCGTGCGGCCAGTGAAAAAATTAACCGAAGCGACGACGAAGATTGTGAACGGTGACTTCAAGATCGAGATGGACATAACACGGAAGGACGAGATCGGTAATTTATCGCGGCATTTCAAGCAGATGGCGGAATCACTGCAGCAACTCGACACGATGAGACAGGAATTTGTCGCGAACGTCTCGCACGAGATTCAGTCCCCCTTGACAACTATCCAAGGGTTCTCACAGTCGATGCTGGAGAAGCAGACGACACCGGAGGAGGATCAGCGATATCTACGGATCATCGAAGAAGAGAGCAGACGGCTCTCTTCACTGAGCAAGCAATTGTTGACTTTGGCAACGCTTGATAAAGAAACAAACGTAATCAAGATGAGCTCTTTTCGATTAGATGAACAGCTTCGTCATGTGTTGATTGTAACCGAGTGGCAATGGATGGAGAAGCAATTGCAGCTAGAACTGGACTTGCCGGACACCGTCATACATGCGGATTCCCAGTTGCTGCATCAAGTGTGGTTGAATCTGATTACGAACAGTATCAAATTCTCACAGCAAGGAGGTTCAATACAGATCGCATTAAGTGTGGAGTCGGACATTGTTGTGACGATAAGAGATTCAGGGATCGGTATACCAGACTCCGAGCTGCCTTATATATTCGAGCGGTTCTATAAGGCCGATAAGGCAAGGAATAGATCCCGCTCCGGAAGTGGTCTGGGGCTGTCGATCGCGAAGAAAATTGTCGAATTGCACCAAGGTACGATCGAAGTGAAAAGTGAATGGGGGAGTGGGACGTCTGTAACAGTCCGATTACCTGTTCATTAACTTGCGTTGTAATGCATTGTTCATCGTCCATTCATAATCTTGTCCTAGAATAACAAGTGACAATAGGATAGGAGGTCGGATCATCATGAATCGAATGTTACAAAGCTGGGCTCGTACGGTAAGCAGTCGAAAAGGGGCGGCAGCCGTGTTGATCGGTTGGTTGCTGGTCGTRCTTCTCCTAAGCGGGCTTGCTCCCGGAGCCAAACCTTATGCCGTAAGCAGCGGCGAAGGCAGTATTAAGGATAATACGCCATCCGCGGTGGCGGCAAGCATCTTGAAGGAGCAGTTTCCTTCCGAGGATGGCATGACTGCACTGCTCGTCTTCCACGGTCAGCAAGCGATCAGTGTTGAAGAACGAGCTAAGATTAATCAAATTAGCGAATGGTTGTCGTCTAGTGCAAAGCCGGAACACATCAGCAACGCACTACCGTTACACCACTTGCCAGAATCTGCACAGAATCGGCTGTATTCCGAGGATCGCACCACCTTGCTGCTTAACGTAACACTGGAGAAAGGGCTAGACTCGCATCAAACTTCAGATACACTTGAGCAGATTCGTACGCACGTAGATCAAGTTGGAATTGGATCGTTACAAATGGAAATAACAGGACCAGCCGGGATCGCTGCGGATACGATCCAGCTGTTCCGAAACGCTGACTTCGTATTAATGTTCGCTACGATCGGATTGATCCTGGTCATTCTGGTCATCATTTATCGTTCACCACTGCTAGCCGTTATCCCATTGGTTATCGCGGGAATTGTGTATCAAGTCGTTGATCGTATCCTTGGCTTGGCAGGAAAGAATGGCTGGTTTGTCGTAGACAAGCAGGCGCTTTCGATTATGATGATCTTGTTGTTCGCGGTACTAACCGATTATTGCTTGTTCATCATTGCCCGGTACAAGGAGGAATGGAAGCGAAGTGAGTCCAAGTATGAGGCGATGCGCAAAGCAATGACGCAGATTGCGGAACCGATATTGTTCAGCGGAGGTACAGTGCTTCTGGCGATGGTTGTGTTGTTCACTGCCGTATTCAAGCCATATCACAACTTTGCTCCCGTATTCTCAGTCGCTATGGTCGTCATCGTACTCGGTGGATTAACATTAATTCCTGCCATCTTCGTTCTGTTGGGCAAAAAAGCGTTCTGGCCTATCAAGCTGAGAAGAGAAGAGGGGCAATTGAAGCAGCCTACAGGTTTGTGGAGCAAAGTAGGTGCTGCTGTCACCAAGAAACCGGGTGTTGCGGCATCTGTGTTGCTCATTCTGTTCTTGTTGTCTTCATTCAGTATTGGTGGTATGAATTACTCGTTCAACCTGATGAAGTCATTCCCGAGTGATATCTCGTCGCGCCAAGGGTTCGATATTATGGAACAACGCTTCCCGCAGGGGCAGCTAGCTCCGGTATCTGTCATCTTGCAGTCTGACAAGGAAATTGTGCCTGATTCTGCGTTCATAAGTAATTTGAAAGGTCTAGTACAATCGCTTAAGAAACTGGACGGAATTAATGCAATAACACCAGATATTACGCCAGAACTATTCACAGCGGGGACATCGCAATCAAATGGCGTTCTGTCCCAGCAGAAAAAGGCAGTCAAGCTACAGCTTACTCTACAGATGAACCCGTATGACCAAGCTGCCTTGAACGTTTTGGACTCGCTGAGGGATCAGGAGCAGCAACTGCTGCAGGTGAATGGCTTCGATGCGTCACACTATTCCTTGCACTATGCGGGTCAAACTGCAGAGCAGTTGGATGTCCGTACTATGAATGAGCGCGATACGGTAGTCACGTTCGCAGGTATCGCGTTGCTGATTACGATTATGTTGGCTTTCCAAGCCAGGTCAATCGTACTTGCACTTATCATGATGGGCACGATGCTGCTCTCGTATACAGCGACACTTGGAATCAGCTGGTTAGTGTTCCATTATGGCCTAGGCTACGATGCAATTAGTTACCGGCTACCTGTTTATATATTCGTCTTCCTGATCGCTCTAGGTGTGGATTACAACATTATGTTAGTGTCGAGGATCAGGGAGGAAGCGAAGCATGCGGATTGGAAAGAAGCGGTGAGCAGGGGAGTGGCGCTTACAGGTGGCGTCATTTCATCAGCAGGTATTATACTG
>NZ_JBFUIX010000209.1:0-4822 GCF_056401635.1 Paenibacillus sp. P4_E11
TGATTAACGAGACTAAGAAAATTATGGGTGACGAATCAATTGAAGTTACCGCGACATGCGTTCGCATACCAGTCGTATACGGTCATTCAGAATCGGTGTATGTAGAACTCAAGTCGGAATTCGATCTGGCCGAAGTCAAGGCATTGCTCGCAGATGCTCCTGGTATCGTGCTGCAGGATAACCCTCAGGAACAAGTGTATCCGTTAGCCTCAGATGCTGCCGGCAAGCTGGAGACGTTCGTAGGTCGTGTTCGTCGCGATTTGAACAATCCGCTCGCTTTGAACATGTGGATCGTCTCTGACAACCTGCTCAAAGGCGCTGCATGGAATGCGGTTCAGATTGCTGAATATATTGCCATTGAACAGCCAGAATGACTTATAGATCAATCTCTTGAAGGCAAAGGCAACCAAGTTTTGGAGGGAAGAAGATGCGCATCCTTGTGCAAAAGTTTGGCGGAACTTCCCTCTCCGATACCCAATCCAGAACTCATGCCATTCATCATATCCGACAAGCACTAGCCGAACAATATGCATTAGTCGTCGTTGTATCCGCTATGGGGAGACGGGGAGACCCTTACGCCACGGACACATTGCTGGACCTAGTCCGGCAGAACGGAAATGCCATTCCCGCAAGGGAGCGGGATATGCTTCTCGGCTGCGGAGAGATTATCTCTGCAGCTGTTCTATGCAGTGAATTGAATGCGTTATCGATTCCCGCAACCGTACTTACTGGAGGTCAAGCCGGAGTTCGGACAGATGCACGCTTCGGTAATGCACATATTGAATCGATTCAGCCTTCCCGGATTTTGCATTTGCTAAGTCTGGGGAACGTCGTTATCGTGACCGGGTTTCAAGGTCAGTCGGATGAATACGATACAACGACGCTTGGTCGGGGCGGGAGTGATACTTCCGCAACTGCTCTTGGATCGGCGTTAAAAGCGGAATACGTAGATATTTTCACCGATGTGAATGGTATTTTTACAGCGGATCCACGTCTAGTCTCTGAGGCTCAGTCCATTGTGAGCGTGACGTATGCCGAGATATGCAATATGGCCTACCAAGGCGCCAAAGTTATTCATCCCCGCGCAGTTGAAATTGCAATGGAAGCGAACGTGCCGATTCGGGTTCGTTCCACGTTCACTGAAGATTTGGGTACGCTTGTTGCTTCACCAGAATCATTGCGGAGCTTGAATAAACCGCTTAGAGATCGGTATGTTACAGGCATTGCCCATGTTCCATCTCTAACACAAATCCGAGTAGTTGCCGCTGAAGGGCAATATGACTTGCAATTGCGTGTATTCAAGTCGATGGCCCAACACCAGATTAGTGTCGATTTTATTAATGTTAATCCATCTGGCGTCATGTATACGGTCTTCGATTATGAAGCGGAGAGAGCGGTTGCTACATTACGTCAGTTAGGTTATGAGCCAGAATGGCTGCAAGGCTGCGTGAAGGTTTCCGTAATAGGCGGAGGCATGAACGGAGTACCTGGCATTATGGCACATATCGTAGAAGCTTTGACCGAAGAAGATATTCAGATTTTACAATCTGCCGATTCCAATACGACGATCTGGGTTCTGGTCCAGCAGTCAGATATGGTGAAGTCGGTACGTGCTTTGCATAATAAATTTCAATTTCACAAGTCAGTTTGATATGCTTACGTAGTGTATTTACTACGTAAATGCTAGGATTATGCTTACGTAGTGCATTTACTACGTAAATGCTTAGGGAGGGAAATTCGCGTGGATTTTGGAAGAGTTATCACCGCCATGGTCACCCCATTAAACGCAGATTTGACAATCGATTGGAAGCAAGTTGACACGCTTATTGACTATTTGATTGAAGAGCAGCAGACGGATACGCTTGTTATCAGTGGAACGACCGGAGAATCGCCTACGTTGTCCGATGAGGAGAAGCTGCAGTTGTTCGAAGTTTCGGTTAAGCGTGCACAAGGACGCTGTCGGATTATTGCCGGAACGGGCAGCAATGATACGCGTCACTCCATTCATCTAACACGCGAAGCTGAGAAGTTAGGGGTAGACGGAGTTCTGCTGGTAGCGCCMTATTATAACCGTCCTTCGCAAGAAGGGTTGTATCAGCATTTCAAGGCAGTTGCTGAGAGCACGAAGTTACCCGTCATGTTGTACAACGTCCCTCATCGTACGGGAATACAATTGGCCGCCGACACGACGATCCGGTTGTCCCATATTCCGAACATCGTAGCATCCAAGGAAGCTACACCCGATCTGAATCACATTACAGAAGTAATCTCGAAATCGAGTGAAGGATTCAGAGTCTATGGTGGTGATGATAGCCTGACATTGCCGGTCTTGTCTATTGGAGGATACGGTATTGTTAGCGTAGCAAGTCATGTCATTGGGAAAGAAATGAAAGCGATGGTGTTAGCCTATCTGAACGGCGAGATTCGCCAAGCAGCTGGGCTCCATGCCAAGCTGTTCCCGATCTTCACAGGGATATTCCGCGTACCTAGCCCAGCAGGGATCAAACACGCGCTGAACGTCAAGGGAATCGAAGTAGGCGGTGTTCGCTTGCCACTGCTCGCAGTTACGGCAGAGGAAGGCCGCTTTGTGGAGTCACTGTTTTAGGTTATAATAAGCTATACAGGGTACCTGCACTTTGGAAGGAAGAGCAGCATCGGCTTTTCGTTTTGGGGTACAATAATTTCACTCGACTTGTTTTAGGTAACAGGCATCATGTATAATAATGGCAAGTGACTGGTTCGGTTATTTTCTTGAAGGTTTGTTTTTATTGAGATCGTCGTCAAATTATATTAGGAGGTATAGTCTTGTCTAAGAAAAATATAGAGAAATTATCCATTTTCGCTCTTGGCGGCGTGGGCGAAATTGGGAAAAATATGTATGTTGTCCAATATGCGAATGATATTGTGGTCATTGACTCCGGATTGAAGTTCCCAGAAGAAGATATGTTAGGGATTGATATCGTAATCCCAGACATCTCTTACCTGATTGAGAATCGCGACAAAGTAAGAGCTATTCTTATCACCCACGGGCATGAGGATCATATTGGCGGATTGCCTTACGTGTTGAGAAGTCTGAACGTGCCGGTTTATGCCACGAAGCTTACGATGGGGTTGATCGAAAGTAAGCTGAAGGAAGCTAATCTGCTCGGCGATACGAAGCGGATTCTGATCCATGGTGAATCGGAGCTTCAACTCGGCTGCATGAAAGCGACCTTCTTCCGTACAAACCACAGTATTCCGGATTCCGTCGGCGTTTGTCTGGCAACACCGGAAGGGAATGTAGTGCACACGGGAGACTTCAAGTTCGATCAGACGCCAGTGAACGATCAATTCRCCGATCTGCATAAGATGGCTGAATTAGGTCGGAATGGTGTGCTGGCTTTGCTCTCCGACAGTACGAACGCGGAACGTCCGGGATATACCGGTTCCGAACGTACGGTGGGCAAGGAGTTGGAAGAAGTATTCCGTAGAGCGAAACAGCGCGTTGTAGTAGCGACATTCGCTTCTAACGTGCATCGGGTTCAACAAGTGATGGATGCAGCTGTTGCTACACGCCGTAAAGTTGCAGTTATCGGACGTAGTATGGTGAATGTAGTGTCCATTGCACAAGAGCTCGGTTACTTGAACATTCCGGATGGTATGTTGATTGAGCCGGAGGAAGTGAACAAGCTGGCAGCAGATCGTGTTGTCATTTTGTGTACGGGCAGTCAAGGTGAGCCGATGTCTGCTCTTACCCGTATGGCACGTTCTACTCATCGTAAAGTAGACATACTGCCGGGAGATACGGTGATCATTGCTGCAACTCCAATTCCAGGCAACGAGCGTTACGTAGGACGGGTAGTCGATGAATTGTTCCGGATCGGGGCTAACGTCATTTATGGACCAGGTTCCGTATCTGGTGTTCACGTATCTGGACATGGTAGTCAAGAAGAATTGAAACTCATGCTTAATCTGATTAGGCCTAAATTCTTCATTCCGATTCATGGTGAGTATCGGATGCTGAGACAGCATGCTCTGTTGGCTGAATCGATTGGCATGGATCGTGAAGATATATTTATTTGTGACATTGGGGACACGGTTGAAATTCAAGGTGGAGTGGCGCGCAGAGGATCGAAGGTCAGCTCAGGTAATACGCTGATTGACGGACTTGGCGTCGGGGACGTAGGCAACATCGTATTGCGCGATCGCAAGCTACTGTCCCAGGACGGTATCTTGGTAGTGGTAGTCACGCTCAGTAAGCAAGATGGAGCCATTATGTCCGGACCGGATATTATCTCGAGAGGGTTTGTATACGTCCGCGAATCCGAAGGGCTTCTGGATGAAGCGAATCGGATCGTAACCAACACATTGAACCGACTCATGGTTGAGAACGTCAACGAATGGGCGTCGCTCAAGACTCAAGTAAAAGATGCACTTGGACGATTTTTGTATGAACAAACCAGAAGAAGACCGATGATTCTTCCAATTATTATGGAAGTTTAGATGGGAAACGTACAGTCACTTGTACACCTTATATAACGTGTATGGGATCAAGCCCTTGGGATCACGAACCTCCCAAGGGCTTTTCGTTGTTCACGCACCCGCATAAAATTGCCGCTTCAACCTATACTAGGTAGGATCATTTCGTCAGGAGGCTGCCATGGATAAGTTCCCCACTAACGAGCAAGAGCCCCAGGAATTGCCGGATGAGAAAAGAAGAAATCCGGTGTTGGATAACATTCAACAATTAGGACAAACGAACACACCGGCCGCGGAATCGAACATTTACTGCATGACGATTATCGGGCAGGTAGAAGGGCATCTCGTGCTGCCGCCACAGAAC
>NZ_JBFUIX010000210.1:0-4771 GCF_056401635.1 Paenibacillus sp. P4_E11
ATATATGACGGTGTCGTAGAGATTCGTTCCGTCGCTCGTGAAGCTGGCTTCCGTTCCAAGATTGCCGTCCTCTAACATATCAACCTCTATACATGCTAGATAGCCTAAATCATTTAATTTCATTGTTCCTATTGTTTCCAATTCATTTTTCCTGCCACGTATCTCATGAATTCTTGAGTGAAAAGATGGCCAAACTTCAACAATGTTCACATGTTCTTTACCAATATTACCTAGTCCAACTACTTTACGAGCTTCAAACTCCAGGATTTTAGGTGTTGTAATTTCTGTCATCTCCATAGCTACCTCCCTATTTGTTTTTAGATTACCGTTAATCACTATAAGTGCATTTGGAACTACTTGCGGTTTATACGCCTCCGATGCTTGCATTTGATGATCCACGATTTGTTTTCTAGCATTCTCAGCCAAGTAGAGTACCTCCTTGCATCACCAGCTACTACTTCCATTATATAGAATTTCCCAGATGGTGTTGTGTCTTTTTTTATCAACTTATTGTTGTAGATCGTTTCACATAACTGCCCGTTCGTTCAATGAGCAGGGTTGTTAAGTGATTAAGTTTAACCTCCCTCCAATCTGTTTTTACAGYGATCTGTCGGGAATGGGATATTATTCTTGTCCCCCGACATAACCACCAAATGCAAAGAGACCCCGTCGAGTAAAAAACGGGATCTTATTAATCTATATGTGTGACTTTCTTTATCGATCAACAAAAAAACAGSCGGCTAGTTCAGAAAGCAGTCCATTATTAGCCAAACAGACGAAYRATGCCGTTGTACAACCCRACATGGAAATTTTTGATCGACCGGAATAACAGCCGGATCCAGCTCCCTCTGCCAACATCCTCTGCCGCGACCATTTTGATGATATGATCTTTTCCGTTATACGTAACCGTTAATGTTCCCATCTCGTCGCCTTGTTTGATTGGTGCGATGCGCTTATCCTGATCGATCCGCTCCGTTTTATGCACGAATTGCTCGGCGGTTGYCCCTTTCTTGACAACTAGAGTTAGCCCGYTCTCCGTCACGACAGGTACAGCCGTTCGTACGCCTTTYCTGAGCTCCACCGATTTCATCGAGTCGATCTCGCTTTTGGCGGCTACGACCTTTCTCAGCTCGAAGTTGTTAAAGCCGTAGTCCAGCAGCTTGCGGGTTTCCTCAAACCGTYTCGGCTCYGTCCGGGCACCCATCACGACGCTTATCAATCGCATCCCGTTACGGACCGCGGTTCCGGCGAARCAATAGCCCGCTTCATCGGTATAACCCGTCTTCAGTCCATCCAATCCGGGATAAGCATATTTTTTGAAACTGGYTACCGTACTATTACCTTCCAGCATCCAGTTCCAATTGATCATCGGGCTCTTGTCTTTTTCCCGGAGCTTCAAGGATGGGATTTTGGCGTATTCGAGCACTTCCGGATGATCTTTCACGATCCGGTGTGCCAGCGTCGCCGCATCCTTGGCGGACATCACCGTCTCACYTTCGGCGTCGAAGACAGGGGCTCCGCTCAAATCTTTCAGATCGTTCCTATTTAGCCCTGTCGCCGTCGCAAAATGGGYCACGGTCATGCCGAGCTTCYTCGCTTKTTCGTTCATCAGYTTGGTGAAATCTTCCTCGGTCCCACCGATTCGCTCGGCCAAAGCTAYGGAGGCATCGTTGGCCGAGYAAATCGACATCGCCTGAAACATCTTGCGAACAGAAAGCTGCTCACCATTCGCCAGCAAATCTCCGGAGCCTGGAACTTCGGACGCATACTTGCTAGTCGTAACGGGCTCGTCCCATTTCAGCTTTCCGGACTTGATATGCTCCATTACGATATATTCCGTCATCATCTTGGTCATGCTTGCAGGTGGCAGTGCAGTATCCGCATTCAACTCATATAAGATTTGACCGGACTCYGCATCCATTAATACGGCCGATTTTACGTCKAGCGTCAAATCCGCGGTCTCATTTGCCAGAACCGGTTCCGRACTATGGATGAACAGCTGCACCCCCAMWGTCGCCGCCATTACGATGGAGACGAATCGTTTTGCTTTTGTGTTACATTTCAATTACTACACTCCCATAYTTGTTGTTCTTWCCARRTCTTTATCAATTTTCATTAAATCAATATAATAGTTTACACGTATGAAAGTCAAATTAGAAAGGGTACCCCCTACTCTTTAGCTCTGTTAAGAATCTAAAGATCATGTATGTTAATAATAGAAGCCCCATAAAAAGGGGCTTCTTCTCATTATGCGGAAACCGTTTGTTCAGAAAATCCATCTACGGCCATATTTGAACTGGACTTTGGTTTGGGTAAAGGTAATCCATACTGCCCGTTCAAAAGTGTTTTTGCATTTACCTCATCTAAAGAACCTTCTCTTATAACGCCCAATCTTAGATCTGAAGAAGGATCGATCCCGCATTTGTAGTATTGACAGAGAGTTCTAATTTTAATAATATCTAATTAGATTATAATGTAATTAAAGGAGGCTCAAAATGTCTGACCATCTTACAAATACGCAGACCAAGAACGAAAAGCTGCAGAAATCTGTGCTGCGCAATTTTTTCACCGACCATGGCCGATTGAAAAACCTTCCTTCACAATTGAAAAAAAAGTTAATCGTCCTCCAACATCTTACAAACCAACTGGACCCCAACAAACCGTATTCAGAAACAGAAATGAACGAATTTATCAAAGTCTTTCACGAAGACTACGCTACGATCCGCAGGGAACTGTTTATCCACCGGTTCGTGAACCGAAACAACGAAATATATGAAGTAAACGCCCGCAATGAATGGAGAGACTGGGCAAGCCTTAGATAAAATTGCAGAACGACAGACGGCTCCACCGATGGAAGCCGGCCATGTTTTGACTGCACTCAAATAACGCGCGTCTTGCGTCATGAGGTAAGCAAAAGCAAAATCAAACGTCTGGTCGCCAACCGAACGCTGCCATATCTCTTCATCATTCGGATCGACCCTCTACATTTCGGACAACGATTAATCGCCTCTTCTTGAATCATTTTATTTCCTCGTTGTAGCTATGTTATCACGCTCTCGTTCTCGGAAACTTTTTTATCATAATCACTACGTAAGCAAGCAGTGTAAACAGAATTCCGCTCCAGATGAGTTGATGCATGCCCAAGTGAGAAATAAACCAACCCCCGATCGAAGTCCCTACAGTAATGCCAAGATTGGAAAATGAGACAAACAAGCTGTTACCGAATTCGGGAGCTTCTTTCGCCTCAGTCGTTAACCATGCTTGGCTGACAATAAGCCCGCCGGAATGCACAGCCCCCCAAATGAGTACGATAACAACCATCGGAATGAAATAAGAACCCAGATAATAAGCGAATAAGTAAATTACGGCATAAAGCAGAGGAAACACCATAACAGTCCTTGTAATGCTTTTATGAACAAAGCCCCCAAATAAAAAGTTCCCAAAAATCATGATTATACCAAAGGCCATCAACATGATACTTATCCATGCCCCGTTCATATGTGTAACTTGTCCAAGATATTCAGCAAAGTAGCTGTACACGGAAAACATAGCTGCAAAAATAAAAATAACGGTCACGATATTTAACCACAATTGAGGTTTGCGTAATATGCCAAGCTGCTTGCCATAAGACATTTTTTCCTTAACAGGCATGGAAGGAAGCCAAGCTAGTATCCCTATAAAGGCGATCATGCTTACAACAGCTCCAAACAGGAAAGCGGCTTCTAACGAAATCTTGTCTGCGAGATAAGAAGTCAAAGGCACGCCAAAAGCAAATCCGACCGTTATGCCAGAGAAAACTTTTGTGACTGCTTTGCTGCTATTGTCCGGAGGGACAAGTTTGGCTGCGGTCACAAGGGCAACCGAAAAAAAGACGGGATGCACAATAGCAGGGAGAATTCGGAAAACTAGCATCACATCGAACTTGGTTGTATAGGCATAGACAATATTGGAAATCGAAAAAATAAGTACAGCGGTTAATAGAATGACTTTACGATTCATACCGGAAACGAGTAATGTCAGGAATGGACCTGAAATGGCAACGACTAAAGAAAATATACTTACAAGCCATCCGGCCTGTGAAGTCGATATATTAAATTTTTGAGTTACCTGGGGCAGAACACCTATAATACCCATCTCTGTTGTAATAATACCGAATACGCCTAAAGCCAAAATAAGGATAAGGAAAGGGTTAATCTTTTTCATTTTAATTGTATGCCTCCATTTATATTTATATATACAGAAATGTAGATATATAATGTTAAAAAAAGACCTCCACTCTATCTTATAATTTCTTTTGKATGTACTCGGAAAATTCCTGTATTGTCTTTTCGTTCCGACGATAGTACGTCCACTTCCCAATTCGCTCAGATTCCAACAAACCAGCCTTTTGCATGGTCAACAAATAACTCGAGATAACAGACTGAGCAAGCCCCGCTCTAGCCTGAATATCTCCTACGCATACACCAATTCGAAAATTGAGGCCTTGTTGTAAATAAGGCTTTTCATCAAAGAATTCCTCTGGTTTTTTTAACCATAGCATGATTTGACTGCGAGTCTCGTTAGACAAAGCTTTATAAATCATTGAAGGTTCCATACAGATCATTATATCTACTTTTATAGATTTGTAAATATATTGGTTACCTTTTAGGCGATCCAGAATACACTGAATTAAATAATTCAATTAATAAGGAGTGAAAAATCGAATGGGATTTATACCCCAACAAGGCCCCACATCTCCCCCACCCTCATATGTACCTCAAATGTCTCCTTA
>NZ_JBFUIX010000211.1:0-4753 GCF_056401635.1 Paenibacillus sp. P4_E11
AGCTATGGTGACTTTTAACATCAAACTAAATCAGAAGGTAACGTTTAACTTGCTACCTGAACACGTCATCCGGTTTGATACGGTATCCGATATTGCGGTTGGGTGAGGAGGTGAGTGGCCATGGATACGTGGTTAAAACGAATACGACCAAATGCGAACGAATGGAGTCAAAACAGTTTCATTTTAATAATGACACTTGCCTTAATATTTACGATCCTACTGCCGCTTGGTGAACTCTTGATCAAAGCCGTTAGCAATCAAGAAGGAAACTTTATTGGACTCGCTAATTTTGCCAAATATTTCTCTACACCGGCGCTTGTAACTTCATTATGGAATTCCATAAAGGTTTCATTGATTACGACTGTAGTCGCTGTGTCGCTCGGATTCGGATTTGCTTATGCGCTTGAGAGAAGTGGAATTCGAGGGAAATGGTTTTTTAGGACCGTAGCGCTGCTTCCGCTTTTTGCTCCTTCGATGCTGTACGGATTAGCATTAATCTATTTGTTTGGCAATCAAGGACTTATTTCAACTGGGTTCTTCGGTCTGCTGCCTGAATTTCGAATTGAGCTTTACGGGCAAATCGGGATTGTTCTATCCGAAATTTTATATACCTTTCCACAAGCATTTCTCATCCTCTCGGTTGCTTTTGCGAGTTCGGATTACCGATTATATGAAGCAGCAGAGACGCTTGGTGCGTCAAAATGGCGTACTTTTTGGACGGTAACAGTACCAGGTACCAAGTTTGCGCTCATTAGCACGATTTTTGTTTGTTTTGTCCTGACGTTTACTGACTTTGGAGCACCTAAGGTTGTAGGAGGACAATACAATGTTCTCGCGACCGATTTGTTCAAGCAAGTGATTGGTCAACAGAATATGCAAATGGGGGCGGCCGTCGGTGTACTGTTGTTGATTCCGGCCGTGATTTCGTTTGTCATAGACCGAATTTCCCAGCGGAAACAGAGCGGGTGGCTTAGCGCCAAATCAATGCCATATCGAATTGAAGCAAACAAGCTGCGCGACGTCCTATTATTCATGCTTTGTTCGGTTGTATCAGCTGCCATTCTAAGCATTATTCTTGTGGCTCTCTATGGATCAATAGTGAAAGTATGGCCTTATAACTTACAGCTCTCTTTATCCCATTACGATGGTTTTCTTGACGGGGCAGGACCGTTTGTGAACAGTTTGATCATTTCGGCTGGTGTTGCGCTGATTGGCAGTGTAGTGACATTCATATTTGCCTATCTCATTGAAAAATCTCGCGGTTATGCATTATTACGCAATGCGGCTTATTTTCTGTCCATGCTGCCACTTGCATTGCCGGGATTGGTACTAGGTCTCATCTATGTATTCTTCTTTAATAATCCGAACCAACCCTTACATGGGCTATATGGGACCATATGGATCATGATTATATGTAACATAGTACATTTTTATTCGGTTTCATTTTTAACGATGACCTCGGCGCTTAAAAAGCTGGATAGCGAGTTCGAGGCCGCATCAGAAACGATGAATGTCCCCTGGTATAGGACACTTGTCAGGGTAACGCTGCCCATGTCATTGCCGTGTATTTTGGAGATTTGTATGTATTATTTTATCAACAGTATGGTGACGGTGTCGGCAATCATCTTTTTGTATGCGCCAGACTTGAAACCGGCTGCCGTGGCGATTGTTAACATGGAGGACTCAGGTGATATAGCTCAGGCGGCAGCCATGTCGCTGCTAATCATACTGGCTAACCTGATTATGCGAACAGTTGTAATGTTATTGTCCGGAAGGATGCGTCGGCGAACGGAAGCATTATTGGTTAGGAAAGATAGTTAGTTTTCACTTACATGAGGATCTCAGGAGCGATTGGAATGCCAAAATTGATGATTAATAAGAGAAGTTATTGTGTAAATGGGGTGTTATTTGATAAGGATGGCACACTACTCGATTTTATAAGTCTTTGGGGATATTGGAGCGAGTCGTTGTACCGGAATTATTCAATTAAAGTCTTGGCTGTTGCAACGGATGGGGTCATCGATCCCATCTCGAATTTGTGGGGAACGGTTCAGGATGCCGCCGGGCATATGAYTGATTATAGTAGAAACGGTCCATTGGCCATGGGATCGATTGGTGATTTGCTCGCTATATTAGCATGGCAAGGCTACCGGCTAGGACTCCCTTGGAGTGAATCCATGCGGATAGCAAGGGAAAGTAAGCGTTTGGCGGATGAAGAAATGGAACAGGTTCGCCCCGTTTATCCGCTGCCGGGGGCTATAGACTTTCTGAAGCAATGCCATGATCAAGGAATGCCAATGGGCATTGTAACGGCTGATGAGACGGCGGATGCGGAAAAACATTTGCAGTGGTTGGGCATTCGCCAGTTTTTTAAAGTTATTATCGGGAACGATCTGGTGAAACAGGGAAAGCCTTTTCCCGAAATGGTGCATAAGGCTTGCTTAGAGCTTGGATTATCTCCGAATCAGGTGGCCTTGATTGGGGATACCAACAGCGATATGCAGATGGGGAAATCCGCAGGGGTTGCAGCCACTATAGGGTTAATGATGAATCATGCGTCTCCATCTAACGAATGCTGGCTTAATGACGCGAATGTGCTCATCTCTTCGTACGCTGAACTTCACTTGGAGGAATCGACCGATGAAGGGTGAGAGTGGTTTGGGATGGATCCTTTTAATACTTGCCATTCTCTTTGAATTATCGGGAACGACGTCAATGAAGTTATCCCTAGGTTTTACCCGATTTTGGCCGTCTATTATGATGTTTGTTTTATATGGCTGCAGCTTTACCCTGCTTAACTTTGCTCTAACCTACATTGAAGTTGGAGTTGCTTATGCGATTTGGTCAGGCGTCGGTATTGTTCTAATTACACTGGTAGGATTTGTGCTATTCAAGGAATCATTCAATATAAACCAATTAGCTTGGACGGTACTCATCGTTGTCGGTGTCATTGGCTTGAAGTTAAGCAGTAAGGTTACCTAGTGTGGAGGCGAAAAGAGGAGAGGTTTTTTGGGAGGTGGTGCTTACGGATTGAAATGGCCTTTATTTATCGCATCAGACTTTTTCGATCATCATTGTTTGTCCTATTCGTCGTCGATGCCGGTAACCTTAGACTCTTAAAAAACTTAAAGTATGGAGGTTTTCTGTAGTGAAAAGAATTTTATCCGGTACACTCGTACTAACGATGATTTTCGGTATGTTATCGAACACCGCAGTAAATGCAGATAATGAAGCCACGAACGCAGTAGTAAATGCCAACCCCCTTATGGCATCGATTAAATTCGATAATAATTTAAAGGACGATGCAAATCAAGGGCAATCGTTGATAGCACATGGAAATTATAGTTATGTAGACGGTGTATTACCCGGGACCAAAGCTTTGCACGTAGAAAGCGGAAACGGCAATTATGTCGGTACGACGCAAAGTTTGAATGTTGGTAATGACAGTTTTACCACATCCTTCTGGTATAAGGGCGACACTAAGGATAATCAGGTCATATTATCGAACAAGGATTTCAGCAAGAGCTCTAACGCAGGCTGGGCGATTTATACATCAGCCAATTCGGTCAATATGAATTTAGGATTCCCGACCACATCAGTAAAATTTGGCCGTGACACGTTTAATGCTTCCGCTTGGYGTTACGTGACATTTGTTGTAGACAGAGATAAAATGCTCGGCTCGTTGTATATTGATGGTTACGAAATGGCTGAAACTTCGCTAGGGATCGGATCTTTAGATACATCGAACCCATTAAACATAGGCAGCGACGGAGTGGGCGGCAATGGTGGTAATTCATTCGATATCGCTGATCTGAAGGTTTGGAAAGGTGCATTAAGCAGTGATGTAGTTCAAGCTAATTATAATGGTTACGGTGTAAATAAAGTAGATATGAACGCACTTAACGACACAATATCAGAAGCAAATACAATAGTAGCAGGCGGTCTCGGCAGCGGCTTCAGCCAAACCGATTTTGATTATTTGAAAAAGGTTTTGAATACGGCAGCTACAGTTGCAACAACGCAAAAAGTAAAATTATATACACAGGAAACCATCAATTATTATGAAYGTGAACTAAACAACGCCATATTCATCTATCAAAAAAGCAATAAAACATTAACTCCAGCCGATTTAAATATAGCGGATAGCAGCGACCCGGAAATCTCTGCAAATCCCAGTACAATCGCGCGCGTGGAAGCAGATTATAGAAAAGCCCTGAAAGTATTCCCGCAGGCCGACGTATTGGTGCAGCCTGGCGACATTACCGGCGGTAACAATGCCAATGAATATGTGTGGATGGGTGAGCTTACAAAAGTATACAATAAACTTAAAGCTGAGGGCTTATTTAACACTACGAAGTTATATATTGTAAAAGGCAACCATGATATGAACGGCACCGAAAATTTAATACCTGTCGGTACGGCGGGCGCGTGGAACGAATCAACGAATTCGTACAATAACGATTTCTATAACAGTGCTTATAGGGTAAAGATAAAAGGATATAATTTGATTGGTTTTGATGCAAATATTAACAGCAGTAGCACGGTGGGAAAAGCCACCAATTACCTCAACCAAATTAAAAGTGAAGCGGATTATGATCCAACAAAACCCATATTTGCAATGTCTCACTACCCGATAAGCGGAACCGTGTGGGGATCGGCATGGAGCAGCGGTGCAAGTAATAATTTCGGTAAATTTATTGCCGACAATAATTTTTCGCAGGTGTTCTATATGTCAGGTCATACGCAATATGAC
>NZ_JBFUIX010000212.1:0-4658 GCF_056401635.1 Paenibacillus sp. P4_E11
CCAATTACGTATGTTCCGATAATATCAACGGCACCTATAGTGCAGTGACCCATTTGATACAACTCGGTCATAGCAAAATCGGATTTGTTTCCACTCATACCAATGGCACGACGAGCATAGAAGATCGTATTAYGGGATACGAAAAAGCCCTTCTCGAACATGACATCCTGATTGACCGACATCTATGTATGACTAAGCTGGACAGAACGCAGGTAGGCACCATTTATCGGGAAGGTAAGGGTCATTCCGTAAGCAAGGAACAGCTAAGGGAGTATTTGTCGCAAAATCCAGAGCTTACTGCGGTAATTGCCGTCAACTCCGCGGTAGGGATAACGTTTATGGAAGTGGCCAAAGAAATGTCTATCCAAGTGCCGGAAGATATGTCGGTCATATTCTTGGATGACTTTGAGATGTCGGCTTTTTCCGCAGTTCCTCCCACTTGTTTGAGTCAGGAAGAATACATACTCGGACGCGAAGCGGTCAAATTGTTAGTGTCGATCATTAATAAACCACGCCAGCATCGCCGGAAAGTTATTGTTCCAACCCGCCTCATTGTTCGCAAATCGACAGCTCCCCCCAGGCTTCACGACCAATCGAAAACTCATTTGTGAAAAATATAACCAATAAACAACTTAGTGCCTATGTACTGATTCCAATCCGCGTAAACCGCGGGTTGTTCGTTCATTCAATTAAGATTGTGTTGTCAGCGGTTTGCTGCCATAAAGTGAAATAATGGTGAAAAAACCATTGATGGATAAAGACATGGAGGCTACGATTCTGATTGTGGAGGACGACCCATAACAAGTCGCGTAAATCGCGGCTTTTTTGTTTTATGGGACAAAGTTCCTGTCATTTATGGGATAAAGAAGTTGTCGGATGCTGACCTGAAAAAGGGCAAAGGATAGAACAACCGTTAAACGACGGGTACGATAGTTGAAACGGCAGATGCAGATCAACTCTGGAGCCGACAGAGCATTTGGCTAGCGAGAGCCTTTCGCTCATCGCACTGCCTCTTCATAAGCGACTTCTCAGATGGCCACCGCCGATCATTACGATTTTCAAACTTAGATCAAGTACAATTGATTTCGTCCACACGATCCTTTGGCGAAATATATTTTTCGTTGTTATGATGCATATCATTAAAAAGTAACGTGCAAACAAATTCTATTGGGAAAGAGGGTAGATAATTATTGTAAAGCGCCGGATTAAGAAGTTTTTGAGTTTGCTGGTCGGCCTCAGCTTGCTTCTGTCGATTATCTCCGTCAGGACTGTGTCTGCAGATTTCTCCGCCGCCTTATCGAATCCGGGTTTTGAAGATGCCTTCACGCCTACTTCGATTTCGGGGTGGAGCAGCTTCGGCACGACGGGGCAATTAAGCGTATCGCACCAGGTGAAGTATAAGCAAAATTTCAGTTTGCTTATGGTTGACGACTCGAGTACTACGAATGCAGGCGTCATCTCAGATCCGGTCGCAGCGGTTGCCGGACAATCGCTTAAAGCTTCCGCATACGTTTATCGCCAAGGTGGAAGCGTCGTCGGAATCTATCTTCGCTATTACAATGCAAGCGGTACGTTCCTATCTCAGGACTACTATACCCCTCAAAGTCTCCCTCAGGAGGATTGGACTCCTATCACAGTATCCGGTATCGTTCCCGCCGGAGCGACTAACGCACGAATTCTCATTTATTCCACGAACACCGGCATTACTACTACTTATGTCGATCAGGTCGATCTGGTCAGCTCCATTCGAAATAACGGCTTCGAGGAACCTGTAGTCGGCGGCGTCATCCCCGGCTGGAGCCAGACCTTTGGCAACGGAGGGATCGCAGTATCCACGACCAAAGCGAAGACCGGCACCAATAGCTTGAAAATAACCGACAGCAGCACGACGAGCGCTTACGGTCTGGAAACCCAGAAAATGAGCATTGTCGCCGGCGAATCCTACAAGGCGACAGCCTATGTGAACATATCCGGAGGGAACGCGGAGCTGTATTTGCGCTATTACAATAGCGCGGGCACGCTGGTCGGCAACTTCAATACCGCGGTCACGACGCAGAACGTATGGACGCTGGCAGCTGTGGTGGGGACTGCTCCGACTGGRGCGGCAACAGCCAGCCTGCTACTCTATTCCTCCAGCGCGAACACGACAACGACTTACTTTGACGACGTTGACATTCGCAACGCCCTGACAAACTTGTCCACTCAGGTAGTCGGAGTTTCTGTGAACAAAGGGATCATCGGTAAGGATAACGTCGGCAATGATGTGCTGTACACGGCCGTCCAAGGAAAGCCTGCGATCTTCACAGTGGTCGACATTAAGACGGAACAGGTGGTCAAGGAGATGCCGCTTCCCGGCGCGATCGTGGCTTGGGCGTTCGGACTCGCGCCCGATGGGACCGTCTACATCGGCACCACCTCGAATGGGCATCTCATGACGTACACGCCCGGAGCGGATGATGTTACGGATTTGGGGCAGGCCATATCTGGCGAGTCCTCCATTTGGGATCTGGAGTGGGTGCCTTCGCTGAACCAGCTGTACGGAGGCACAGCCGATCATAACAAGGTGTTCAAATATACGGCGAGCGGTGGCTTATTGGATCTGGGCACGATGGTTGCCGGTGAAAGCCATGTGCGCAGTCTTGCTTTCAATTCGGCCAGCGGGCTCCTCTATGCGGGTATCGGCTCGCATGCGCATCTGATCGAATATAACCGTACCACAGGCTCCAAGACGRACATTCTGCCCGCAGCCTATGMCTACGAAAATTCGGTCTATGATCTGGATATGGTGAACGGCAAATTAATCGTACGGCTCGAACCGGATTACAAGTTCCTTGTCATGGATCCGTCCACGAGAACCGTTGTGAATGAATTTCCGGGCTCTTCGCGCGGGGTATCGCCGCTGTCCCCGATCGACGACAAATTTTATTTCTCCTACAAAAACATTCTGTACAACTACGATTTCAGCTCGAACTCGACGACGAATCTGAATATAGACCTGCAGGGCGAGGCTCTAAACTACGCCTTCGTCCAACTGAATCAAACAAATTATCCGGGCTATACGATGGTTGGATTGGCCGGCAACACGGGCAAAATGTATAAGTACAATCTTTCCACGGGCTTTTATGAAATCAGGGATTTGCCCCTGTTTCCGCAACCGATCGACATTTTTGAAATCGGGGAGGATTCGAACGGATTGATTTATTCGAGCGGGTTCGTTTCAGGTGGGATCGAAACTTATAATCCGACGACAGGATCAGTCAATTCGTACAAAGGCATCGGTCAATCGGAAGGAATCATGCCGCTCGGCTCCATGATGTATTTCGGCAAATATCCCGACGCCGTTATCTATCGATACGATCCGTCGACCGCCTGGAGCGTGCCGTCCAATCCGACCGAGCTTTTCCGGCTTGACGGCTACGAGCAGGATCGTCCGCTCGCCATGCTGGGTGTAGAGTCGACGGGTAAAATGTACATCGGAACCGCACCGGACTACGGTAAGCTCGGCGGAGCGCTGACGGTTTATAATCCGGCGACGAATACGCATCCCACCACTCGTAACATCCTCAATCAGCAGAGTATTACGTCATTTGCTTTCAAAAACAATGAACTGTTCGGCGGAGGCTCCATCTACGGCGGTACGGGCAGCATTGCGACGGAGACGGAAGCGAAATTGTTCATTTACAATACGACGACGGACCTCAAGTCGACCGAATTGGTGCCGGTCGCCGGCATGAAGCTGATTACCGGTTTAATCGTGGGGCCTGACGGAAACATCTGGGGCTTCGCGGACGGCACGTTATTCGTTCTGTCGCCTACGACTCGAACGGTTACGTACACCAGCAGCCTGTTCCCTTCGTTCTCGAATCGTCTTTATGGAGCCAGAATGGAAATCGGCGACGACGGGTGGGTTTACGGCACGCTCGGTGGCACATTTTCAAGCTCAATCCGACAACGAAGGCCATGACGGTACTCCGCAATAAGGGCGACGCGAACCGATTGGTGAAGGATAGCAACGGCAACTTTTATTTTGAGAATGGCAGCGATTTGTTCAGGTACGAAGTGAAGTAACGGCAAAAGGGCTGTTCCGGGGGTAGCGCCTTCGGAGCAGCCTTGTTTTGTCAGGGGTGGCTGAAATTGAAGAGCGCCCTTTTTTCTTGTTCTTTGGAATTTTTCATTTTACTATGCATACAAAATAGAGAGGGGACAAGTTTACTTATTGGGGGGTTTGCATTTTGAATATTCTTGTTACGTGTGTGGGGCAAAGAGTGAACATCATTCAATATATCAAAAAGTCATTGGCAGATCTGGGAGGTAAAGTGATTGCGGTGGATTGCAGTGAGTCTGCACCAGCACTTTACTTTTCCGATCATTATGAAATAGTTCCTCCAATTCATGATGTTAAATACTTGGATGAAATTAAGCGAATTTGCATAAAAAACGAAGTAACCGCAGTTATCTCTCTGATCGATCCAGAGCTTCCTATTTATGCTAGAGCTAAAGAAGATTTTATGAAGCATCACATCAATATTATTGTTTCAGATCCAAGGGTTATTGAAATATGTAATGATAAAAAAATGACATACCAATTTTTAGCCAGTCAAAATATTCCAACCATTCCGACTTATTCTACAATGGAGGAAATGCGACTAGATCAAGGG